>CAJXUO010000140.1 GCA_913061425.1 uncultured Lutibacter sp. | reverse complement strand
ACACCTCTCTATTCGTCGGCAGCGTCAGATGTGTATAAGAGACAGGTATATGTAGAGGTTGCATAAATGATGTTTTAACAAAGTAACTAAAAATATCTGTATCTTCTATGTCGAATTATTACATTTGTAAAATGAATTTTTCTTCTAAACTTTTAGAAAATGCGGTAAATGAAGTTTCGCAACTTCCAGGTATTGGAAAACGAACTGCTTTGCGCTTGGTTTTACATTTATTAAAACGCCCAAATGAGCATACACATTATTTGACATCGGCTTTAAATAATTTAGTAGAAGGTATTAAGTTGTGTGAGAATTGTCATAATATTTCAGATGTTGAATTGTGTGAGATTTGTTCTAGTCACAATAGAAATAGAGAAATAGTATGTGTTGTTGAAGATGTAAGAGATGTAATGGCTATAGAAAGTACAGCGCAATATAGAGGTTTGTATCATGTTCTTGGAGGTAAAATTTCTCCAATTGAAGGAATTGGACCTCAGAGTTTAACGATAGATAGTTTGGTAGAAAAAGTAAAAGCTGGTGCTATTAAAGAAGTAGTTTTTGCTTTGAGTTCTACAATGGAAGGAGATACAACTAACTTTTATATTTTTAAACAAATAGAGAAATTAGATGTTAAAACGTCTACGATTGCTCGTGGAATTTCTGTTGGAGATGAACTTCAATATGCTGATGAGGTTACTCTTGGAAGAAGTATAGTAAACAGAATACCTTTTGAAAACTCTATGCAAAACTAAATGGAATTATCGGTTGTAATAGTTAATTATAATGTGTGTCATTTTTTGGAACTTTGTTTGCAAAGTGTACAAGATGCAATAGGCGATTTAAATGCCGAAATAATTGTAGTAGATAACGCTTCTTCGGATGGTAGTTGTTCAATAGTTCGACAAAAATTCCCGTCAATTACACTGATTGAAAATAAAGATAATTTAGGTTTCTCTAAAGCTAATAATAGTGGTGTTGCTGTCGCAAAAGGAACATATGTACTCATCTTAAATCCTGATACTGTTGTTGCAAATAATACATTTGTTAAATCAATTAATTTTATTAAAAAGCAACAAAAATTCGGTGTGTTAGGAGTGAAGTTGATTGATGGTAAAGGAACGTTTTTGCCAGAAAGTAAGAGGGGAATTCCAACACCAAAAGTTTCGTTTTATAAGTTGTTTGGTGTAGATTTAGGTAAATATTATGCAAATCACTTAGGAGAAGATGAGTCTGGAAAAGTAGACGTTCTTGTAGGTGCTTTTATGTTGATGGAACGTACTGTTTACAATGAAGTTGGAGGTTTTGACGAGGCTTATTTTATGTATGGAGAAGACATAGATTTGAGTTATAAAATTCTAAAAAAAGGCTATCAAAATTATTATTTTTCTGGAACTCAAGTAATCCATTATAAAGGAGAGAGTACAGTGAAAGACGCAAAGTATGTATATTACTTTATTGATGCTATGAAAATATTTTATGAAAAGCACTTTTCATCTAATGTCTTTTATGATTTCATGATGAAATTAGGCATGAAGTTTTGGTATTTTCTTAAATTTTTAGGGTTTAAGAGAAGGTTGAAGATTACGGAGTCTTCTAAAAATATTTTGTGCTTGTGTGCTGAAAATGATCTTATTGTTCGGCTACAAAAAATAGAGACTGTTGAAAATGTTGTCGAGTTTAATGACTTAAACAACTTAGCAGCATTGAAAAAGTGTGTTGTGACCAATAATATCAACGAAATTGTATTTGATAATAATTGTTTGACCTATTTAGAAATTATTGAATTGATGAAAGAACTGAAACAAGAGAATGTTACGTTCAAAATTAACCCAAAGAATACAAATTTTATTATAGGAAGCAATAGTTCAGAAACTAGAGGAGAATTAATTCTCTTAAACTAATTATTTTTATTTCTTATTCGTTTATATAGTTTGACGCCAAACATTAATAAAACAGAGAATAAAATAATCCCTATAACTCCCCAAATCCAATTAATAGCATTTTTTAAAACGACTAAAAACACAATTGAAAATAAGATTATTGTGGTAACTTCATTCCAAATTCTTAGTTTGAATGAACTGTATTTTACAATGTCATTTTGTAATTGAATAAATATTTTATGACATATTATTTGATATATATACAATGCTAAAACAAAGGTTAATTTCACATGCATCCACGGCATTTTTAAATATGTAGGATTTTGATAGAGCATCCAAAATGCAAAAAAACTTGCAAGTATAGCAGACGGCCATGTAATAATATACCATAACCGCTTACTCATTAATTTATATTGCTTTTGCAATATTTCTTTTTCTGGCGATCCTTTTTTTTCGGCTTCAGCATGATAAATAAAAAGGCGGACAATGTAAAATAATCCTGAAAACCAAGTAATTACAAAAATTATATGAAGTGCTTTTATATTTAAAAAATCCATTTTATACTGTTTCTAATTTGTTAGCTTCCCAATCTTTTACCCAATTTGCAACAACATCAACCCAATCATCATTGTCATTCATACATGCAATGTGCATATATTTTTCTCCTCCTGCTTCTTCAAATTGTTCTTTGCCTTCCATTGCAATTTCTTCCAAAGTTTCTAAACAATCTGAAACAAATGCTGGAGTAATTACGGCTAAGTTTTTAGTTCCTTCTTTCGCCAATCTTTCAAATTCAAAATCGGTATAAGGTTTTAGCCAAGGGTCTTTTAATAATCTAGATTGAAAAGAATTACTATATGTTTTACCTTTTAAATTCAGTAATTTCACAACCTCTTTTGTAGTTTCAAAACATTGATGTCTATAGCATGTTTTGTGAGCTTCAGAAGGAGTTTCGCAACAACTTTTGTCAATTTTGCAATGGGATTTTGTTGTGTCGGATATTAAAATATGACGCTCTGGAATTCCGTGATATGAGAATAGTAAATGGTCAAAATCAAATGATTCAATTTGTTTTTGAATGTTCCTTGCCATGACTCTAATATATTCCGAGTTGTTATAAAATACAGGAAGTGACTCAATGGTAATATTGGGAAATTTCATTTCCTGTACCTCTTGTGCTTTTACTACAACTGTTTCATAACTAGACATTGCATAATGAGGGTATAAAGGAATCATAAAAATCTCTGTTACCCCTTTTTGTGCCAATTCTTTTATTCCATTTTCAATACTCATTGAGCCATAGCGCATACCTAATGCAACAGGAATATCAACTTTTGGAGTTAATTTATGTGTAAATCTTTCTGAAATTACAACCAATGGAGAACCTTCTTTCCACCAGATTTTTTTATAAGCTGCACCAGATTTTTTTGGTCTCGTATTTAAAATAATCCCTTTGACCAATAAAAAACGTTTCCAATATGCCATATCAATGACACGTTCGTCCATTAAAAATTCATCTAAATATTTTCTAACGTCTTTTGTTTCGGTACTGTCTGGAGACCCTAAATTCACTAATAAAACTCCTTTCATTTTTTATTAATTGTTTTGCAATGAGGTTATATGTTTTTTTGGAGTAGTTCCGAACTTCTTTTTAAATGCCGATATGAAATGACTAGCGGAACTGTAACCAACTTGTGATCCAACTTCGTTTACATTATATTGATTGGTTTCCAAAAGTCTTCTAGCATGTTCCATTTTGTAATCAAACAGAAAACTATAAACAGTGTCACCATAAATCTGTTTAAACCCTTCTTTTAGTTTCTTTATATTTAATCCAACTTCATTTGCTAACTCTTGTAAAGATGGCGGTTCAGTCATTTTTGAAATAATAATGTCCTTAGCCTTTCTTATTTTTAATACATATTGATCATCTACTAAAAAAGGGCAGTATTCATTTGAATCATCATCATTTTTATTGAAATGTAAACTTAGTAATTCGTAAATTTTACCTTTCATGTACAAATCTTGAATAGATGAATTTATCTTACTATTCATTATTTGCTGTAAAACAATAAGTGAATCTGAAGATATTTCAAAATTGTCATAATACTTTTTGTCTTTGTTTTTATCACTTAAAAAATGAATATATCCAGCATCTTTAGAAAACAAAGAGTGAAATTTTTCTATGGATATTAATATTGAAAGAATTGAAGTTTTTGCTCTTATTTCAAGGTTTATAGGAAGTTTTTTATTTAGATTATATAATAATATTGAATGTTTATCTAAAACATCAAAGGCATAATTACCACTATTAA
The DNA here is from genome assembly GCA_913061425.1 of uncultured Lutibacter sp. Taxonomy (GTDB): domain Bacteria; phylum Bacteroidota; class Bacteroidia; order Flavobacteriales; family Flavobacteriaceae; genus Urechidicola. The sequence goes on along the minus strand of CAJXUO010000140.1, from coordinate 668 downwards.
ACTGAAACTTTCCGCTTCCTTTTAGGCAAAAATGTAGTTGGATAAATGTGCTATCTATATCTCTTTCATAGACTTGTATTTTATCCGTATTGTTTTGAAAATTCAACACAAAAAAGCCTTTCTCTAAATTGAATTCTTCAAAAGTATTTTGAGCGACATTTTTTATAACCTTTTTCATTGTATTTCTAAATTTACTATTTAGAATAGTTCTAAATTATAAAATCTAAACTGTTCTAATTGCTCAGCAAAAATAGGTATTTCTACAAGTTTTATACAAGAAAAGTAACTAAAAATCAATAAACGATATAAAAAGTGCTTTTAGCGATACTTTTCTCGTTTTAAAGTTGATATTTTTGGCTGTTATTAAAAGAGAAGGGTACATGCAAGAAAATTTAAGTGGAAATAAACTATATAATGTTGGAGTCAGCTATAAAAAGGCAGATGTTCATACAAGAAGTAGTTTCAGTATTTCTGCTCAAAACCAACTTTTATTATTAGAAGAAGCGAAAGAAAACGGAATAGAAGGGCTTTTTGTTTTATCTACTTGTAATAGAACTGAAATTACCGGACTTGTAGAGCATCCGTTTCAATTAATCAGTTTGTTGTGTAAATATTCTAAAGGTTCTGTAGATGAGTTTGTAAAAGTATCTTCGATAAATAAAGGTAAA
>CAJXUO010000139.1 GCA_913061425.1 uncultured Lutibacter sp. | reverse complement strand
AGAGAGGTCTCGTGGGCTCGGAGATGTGTATAAGAGACAGACTCACAATTGGAATTAAAAAGCATACTTAAATCTTTACACAAAGACGCTGTTATTACATATTACAATGCCAATAACAATGCTATAATCAGGTTTTTAGCACCAAGAGAGGATTCAATTACTATAAATGTAATAGCTAAAAGTATTGAACAAAGAAACACACTAAAACTTCAAAAAGTTACAAGCCTTATTCGCTTTATAGAAAATAAAAAAAGTTGTAGAAGTATTCAATTACTAGATTATTTTGATGAGAAGAATATTAAAGAATGTGGGATATGCGATATCTGCATCAATCAAAAATCAAAAAATCAAAAACAGAACAAGAATGATATTCCAAAACTTATTGTTGCTTTTTTGAATGAAAACAGCGAACAATCATCACAAGAAATTGTAAGCGTACTTGGATTAAAAGAGGAAGATGTTTTATTTAGTTTACAATTGCTTTTAGAAAAAAATATTTTAAGCGTAACTTCGCATAATAAATATAAATTATCTGAAAATTAATGAGAGATTTACGTGTTATTTTTATGGGAACCCCTGACTTTGCAGTTACAATTCTGAAAGGTCTACTAGAAGAAAAAGTAAATGTAGTTGGTGTTATTACCGCTCCTGACAAACCAGCAGGAAGAGGCCGTAAATTAAATGAATCTGCTGTGAAAAAAATAGCATTAGAGAATAACCTAACTATTTTACAACCCACAAATTTAAAAAACGAAACTTTTTTAAAAGAGTTTGAAGCTCTAAAACCAAATTTGAATATTGTTGTTGCATTCAGAATGTTACCAAAAGCTGTTTGGCAGTTACCCGAATATGGCACTTTTAATTTACATGCATCTTTACTTCCTCAATATCGTGGTGCTGCTCCAATAAACTGGGCAATCATAAATGGGGAAACAGAAACTGGTGTTACCACATTTTTTATTGATGATAAAATTGATACTGGAGAAATCATTTTGCAAAGTGAACTTGATATAAAGCCTAATGAAACGGTTGGAGAACTTCACGACAAATTAATGCACCTTGGATCTAAAGTTGTAAATGATACCGTGCGTCTAATCGAAAAGGGAAATGTAAAAACCCAAAAACAACCTGTAAAAGAAAGTAAACTTGCTCCAAAGATTTATACTGAAACTTGCAAAATAGATTGGGATGATTCTACAGACAATATATACAATAAGATTAGGGGTTTAAATCCTTATCCAACAGCTTGGACTACCTTATATAATAATAAGGAAGAGTATTTGGTTAAAATCTATGATGTCAAAAAAGAACATATAGCGCATAAAAATGAATTTGGAAAATTACTGTTTTCTAAAAAAGAATTAAAAGTTTCTACTAAAGATGGGTACATAATTATTGACAGTTTAAAAATGGCTGGAAAGAAAAAAATGGATGCTAAAAGTTTACTTAATGGCTTTGTTTTTGAGTCAAATGCTAAAATGCTCTGAAGTGCCTATTTCCAAAGGGATTCATCATTTTAGACAAATAAACTTCGAGGTTATTAACATTTTTAACTCATTTATCAACAAAATACCGCTTTTTTTACTACAAAATTTGCACAAACCCTTATTCCTTCTATATTTGTTAGGCTGTAAAAGGCGAAATAATGTTTAACCAACAATTTAAAATTAAAAAATTATGAACAAATCAGAATTAGTTGATGCTATCGCAGCAGACGCAGGAATTTCAAAAGCAGCTGCAAAATCAGCTTTAGATTCAGTAACTGCAAATGTAACTAGTACTCTTAAGAGTGGTGGTAAAGTATCATTAGTAGGATGGGGAACTTGGTCAGTATCTAATAGAGCTGCAAGAACAGGAAGAAATCCACAAACTGGAGCTTCTATTCAAATAAAAGCTAAGAACGTAGTGAAGTTTAAAGCAGGTGCTGGATTAAGCGGTGCTGTAAATTAATTATAAATAAGAATCAATTCTTATTTATTTAACTCTCTTTATTTTTATAAAGAGAGTTTTTTTATTCAAAACATTTTTCTATATTTACTCGTATATACATATATTTTGACTGAATTACACCCAACAAAAGGAAGACTATTAATTGCTGACCCATCAATTTTAAATGATAAATCATTTAATAGATCTGTTATTTTACTTACCGAACATAATAAATCAGGCTCAATTGGATTTATTATGAATAAACCGATGAGTTATGTGGTTAGTGATTTAATACCCGAAATTAATTGCGATTTCTCCGTATATAATGGAGGTCCTGTTTCTCAAGAAAACTTATATTTTATACATAATATTCCAGATCTTATTCCTAATAGTATAAAAATTACAGAAGGAATTTATTGGGGAGGAGATTTTGACTTTGTAACAGAACTACTAATTAATAAAAAAATTAAATCTAGTGATATTCGCTTTTTCCTTGGTTATTCAGGATGGGAAGCAAACCAACTTTCAGAAGAACTGTCAGACGACTCATCTTGGTTAGTCGCAGAAAATAGATATTCAAATATACTTACTACAAATTCTTCTATCTGGAAAAACAAATTAATGGAGTTTGGTGGGGAATATCAAATTTGGGCAAATGCACCAAAAAATCCATCGTTAAATTAACTGTAACTTTCTTTTACTATTTCCCTAATTTCTGATGTTATAACAGTTTCAAAAATCTTTTTTCGGTATTTATTTACTTGCTGAATATCAATAATACTGTTTGTGATAAACAGTTCATCTGCTTTCTGAAGTTCAAAAGGTGATATTGTTCTTTCAACAACCGTAAAATTTAATTTTTTCTTTAATAACTCAATGATTTTGTTTCTAACAATTCCCTTAATACACCCATCAGTTGTTGGAGGTGTCACAAGTTCATTACCGAAAATCAAAAATATATTACCTTGAGAAGCCTCAACTAAGTTTTTCTTTTCATTAATTAGCAAACAAGAATGATAGTCGTTTTCTGAAGCGAAAATACTTGCAACTACATTTAAAATTTTATTTGTTGTTTTTAATGTCGATAAGAATGATGAATTGACATAAAAATCTTTAAAAAGTTCAACTTCATAATAATCTTGAGTTTTATCATTTAGTTTTTCAACTTCTATAACATAACTTACATTATTAGTTAATGGCGTATACAAACCTCCATCATTTCTAAAAACTGTCATTCTTATTCTTGCAAAATCTAGTAACTCATTTGACTTTACTGTTTTAAGAATTTCATTTTCAACATATTCTAATGTGAAATTTTCTGGGATTTCCATACGTAAAATCCTCATAGAAGCCATTAATCTAAAATAATGCTCTTCAAAAAAAACAATTTTAGAATTATATACTTTAAGTGTTTCGAAAACACCATCGCCATAACTAAAGGCTCTATTTTTATTTCCAAAAATTGAAGTATCTTTTGGAATTAAATTGCTGTTAAAATTTATCATCAATAAAAATTAGGTAGCAAATTTAAATAAAAAAGCTCTGAAAATTCAGAGCTTTTAAAGAAAGAATATTTTTTATGCGCCTATTCTATGTTTTAGCTCTGAAATTTGATTTTCCCAGAACATTTTTGACTCTTCAACTTCATCTTCATCGGCAAAATCTGTAACCATTAGCGAAACATCTTTAGTCAATTCATCAACTTGTATTCTAAATTCAAAATACGAATCTTCATCTTCATTCTCTAGCCATCTAAAACGAATTCTTGAATCCATTTTTTTAGAAAGCATTATAGCTTGCTCTTCAGCCCCATCCCAAATAAATGTGAATAGTTCTCCTCTAGAGTTTACATTGTCTGCAAACCATTCTGATAAACCAGAAGGTGTTCCAAAATATTGGTAAAGCATCTTTGGAGATGCGTGTATTGGAAACTCAATTTCAAACTTAATTTTATCACTCATAAACAATCTATTGAAAGCACAATATAAATAATTATTTGTTGTAAAAAAAATTACAAAACCAATAAAAATTTAAACGGTTATAGTTGTTACACTATATATTTATTTTATATTTGCACCCGCTTATGGCGTGGTAGCTCAGTTGGTTAGAGCGTCGGATTCATAACCCGGAGGTCTGCAGTTCAATTCTGCATCACGCTACTTAAAAACTCTTGATGTATTCAAGAGTTTTTTTTGTTTTAATTCTACATGTTTATCTAGTACGCTTTCTTCTATATATGTATCAATAAAACAATCTGTAAAGTATTGGTTTCCAAGTATTTTTTTTAATTTATACTATCCTGACTCTTTGTCAAACCTAATAGGATTAAAAATATGTTTTGTTATTTACGTCTATATGGTTACTATCAATTGCCCAATATTGATTCACAATAAATTGTTTTTCTAAGGAGAAGTAACTATTGGTTTATTTAAACCTCCTAAATATCTATATACATTACATAATGTGGACCTATAAGATACACATCAAATTCTGTGCCTACTGCTTTAAAACCTAACTTTTGATAAAAATTTAGGGCACTCGTTCTTGCATTACACCACAAAACTTCAACATTTTTTTCTTTCAAAAATTTAATTGCCTCTTTTAAAACACTTCCACCTATTCCCTTACCTTGATATGCGTCCAAGGTTGCCATGCCTCTTAACCTGTATTGAAAGCCATCAAAAAGGGTATTATCGTTTTGAATAAAAGTTGCTATCCCAATAAGTTTTCCATCAACAAACCCTCCAAAATGGAATGTAGTGATTAATAAATCTTCTATATTTTTTTCAGTTAAGGTAATATTTCTCCTTAAGACATCTTTGCGGATTTCATAAGTTTCTTCATGTGATATTTGTTTAACTTGAACCATAATTTTTATATTTACGAAATATACCTGTCTCTTATACACATCTCCGAGCCCACGAGACCTCTCTACATCT
>CAJXUO010000138.1 GCA_913061425.1 uncultured Lutibacter sp. | reverse complement strand
AAGGTGTATTAATTGTTGCATTGCTTTGCGCAGCAATTTGTATTTGCTCTATATCGTCCTCGCATGACCAAAATAATATGGTAAAGCAACTAAGATAGATTAATTTATATAAGTATTTCATTTTTAAAAAATCGGTTTTAATTAGTACCCTGTATTTTGAGTTAAATTTGGATTAATTGTAAGAATATTTGCTGGTAAAGGGAAAATATTTCTATAAGTATCAACTCCAACACCTGTAGAAGAGCCTCCTTTAAAAGGCCATAAATATGTTCCTGTAGTAAATTGGTTAAATCGAACTAAGTCTGTACGTCTTGTTCCTTCCCAATAAAGTTCTCTTGAACGCTCATCTAAAATAAACTCTAATGTTAAATCAGCAACAGTAATTGCTCCTGAGTTATCTCCATAAGCTCTAGAACGTAATTCATTTATCTTTGTAGTCGCAATATTTGTATCTCCGCCTATACCACCTCTAACAGAAGCTTCAGCATAGTTTAAGTAAATTTCTGCCAATCTAATAAGTGGTAAATCTGAATCTACAAAATCTCCTCCTGAATCATTTCCTGCGCTTCCATCAGAATTTATATTTTTGAATTTCGCAACAGCATAACCATCTTCAAAAGTATTTGAGATAGTATTGATGTTATAATTTTGTCCATCTGTATGGAACATGGCTCTTTTATCTGACCAATTTATTGGAAAACCATCTCCATCAGTACCAGTAATTGAACTACTAAATTTATCTACAAATGATTTTGTGGTTCTTAATCCTGCCCATCCACCATTGACACCAAAATTTGCTGCATCCATATCTCCACCAATAGACGCGTGTACTAAAAATGTAGTGCCTCCATAAGTTTGTGATTGTAAACCATCAAAATTCAATGCAAATATAAATTCGTTCTGTGCTCCATTTGTGTTATTATCTGCTAAGAATAATTCATCATAAGCAGATCCATTTCCATTTGCGTCAGTAGTATTTATAGTATATGACGAATTCATTACTTGTGTTGAATAAGTAATACATTCAGAATATTTGTCTTGACCAATCCATGAATTAGCGTTTAAATAAAGTCTAGATAATAATGCCCAAGCAGCAACTTTATCAACTCTTCCATATTCGTTTGATCCACTTTCTTTAAGTAAAGTTCCGATGGCTATTAATTCTGATTCAACAAAATTAAACAACTCTTCTCTTGTGCTTTGTTGCGGTAATTCTACAGAAACTATAGTAGTTAATGGAACATTCGCATAAAGGTCAATTAAATTGTAATAAGCAAAGGCCCTTAAAAAACGAGCTTCAGCAATAAATGTAGCGGCTTCAGCATCTGTCAAGTTAGCAGCATTGGCAATAAACGAATTACAAAAAGAAACTTCTTGTGCTAAACGTGAATATAATGCTTCTGTAAAATCATTTGATGATGACCAACTCATATTATGTAAATCTGGTAATCCAGGATCCCCCCAACCAACTACAGCATGATCTGTTGTTAATTCATTTAAGTTGTATAACATCCTAGAATACTGCGAAAAACCTTCATCAATACCTGAAATATCTGGCTGACCTGCAGGACCTTGCTGACCTGTAAGTGCTAAACTTGAATATAATTTTGCCAAAGCACCTTTTGCAGTGTTAATATCTGCAAACACGTTTTCTTCCGTAAAACTATCTGGATCAATTGGTAACTGATCTAAATCGTCATGACATGAAATTGTTAAAAAAGAGACAGCCGCAATAAAAGTGAAACTCTTTAAAATATTTTTAATTTTCATTTTTCTTTGTTTTTTATTAAAAGTCAAAATTTACTCCGAATACAAATGATCTTGGCCTTGGATAGAAATTATTATCTATTCCACCTGTAATTTCAGGATCTAAACCTTCATAGTCAGTTATTGTAGCAACATTTTGCAATGAGCCATAAACTCTTAAAGTAGAATCTTTAATTAGCTTGTCTAAAGTGTATCCTACTGTAATATTATCAATTTTAAAGAATGATGCTTCTTCGATATAATGATCGCTTAATAAGTTATTCTCAGTAAGTGTTGCAAATCCAGTGTTTAAATAATCTGAATGAAGATTTGTTAAAATACCGTTTGCTGTAGCTCTAGCCAAATACGCTGTACTTGAAGCAACATTATTATAAGAGTAATTTCCGATGTTTGCCCTTGTTGTAATTGCTAAATCAAAGTTTTTATAACTCAAACTTGTGTTAAGTCCCATAATTACATCTGCGTAGGGATCTTTGTATATATATCTATCGTCATCATTAATAATACCATCTCTATTTCTATCTGCAAATGCTCCTTCGATTGGTTTACCTGCTGTGTCATAAAGTTGTTTGTATACTGAAAATGAATAAGGAGAAAACCCTTCAGAATGGACCTGAATATTATTTCCTACACCACCACTAATTCCACCAACAGATTGGTCATCTGGAAGGCTAGTAATCTCATTGTCATTAAATGCTACATTGTAATTGATAGACCATTCTAAATCATCTGTTTTTACAGGAACTACATTTAAAGCAATTTCAATTCCTTTGTTTTCCATATCTCCAATATTTCTTGGGATAGCAGTTCCGAAATTTGTAAATGGATCAATTGTTGAAAAACTAATTAAGTCTTTCGTTTCTTTAATATATGCATTTATTGAACCATAAACACGATTATTAAACAAAGCATAGTCAATTCCGAAGTTAAGTGTATTACCAATTTCCCAACGTAAATCTTCACTTATTGGTTCTGGCCTGAAAGTTTGATAAAAACTATTTCCAAATTGATAATTAGCAGTAGATTGACTACCTAAATATCTTGTTAAAAAGTTGTAATCACCTAATCCGTTCACATTTCCAACTTCTCCATAACCTACACGTAATTTTAATTCATTTATTGTACCATTATCATTTAGAAAATCTTCCTTATGAATATTCCAAGCTATGGCTGCTGATGGAAAATATCCCCAACGATCGTTTGGGTTCAACTTTGAAGAAGCATCTGCTCTTAATGTAGCAGTCACTAAATATTTACCTTTATAATTATAATTTAATCTACCAAAATAGGAAAGTAGTACATTTTTAGATAAGTCTATAAATTCAAACTCATTTCCATCTTCTTCTAATTCACTATTATAATTATTATTATCAAATTCAAATGATTGATAAGAATGGCCTACAACCGCATTTAAGTTATGAGTATCATTAAATGATTTTTCATAAGTTAAATATGCGTCAAACAATTTATTCGTTGCTTCTTGAGAGAATGTTGATCTTGAACCATTCCAAGAAAGGTCTGAAGTTGGAATGAATTCTGATACAGTAGTTCTTCCGTTACTGTCAGACTTATCCAAACCAGTATTAATTGTTGCGGTTAGACCTTTAAGAAATGGCAACTTGTAATCTATTTTTGCATTTCCAATAAAGCGTCTAACTTCAGCAGTATCATTCACAAGATTTTGTAAAGCTACAGGATTAGTTGGAGCTAAATTCAATTGATAATTATTAGTTCCAGTCCAAGCAAAATAACCGTCAAAAAGAGAATTGCTATCAAAAACAGATTGTGTTGGGTCAAATGAAATTGCAGAACCAATAGCACCTCTATTTGCAAACGTATTTTCAGTGTACATTCCACGAGCATTCAACTCAATGGTTAAAGCATCTTCTAAAAAACTTGGTTTTAAATTTAATGATGCTGTAGTACGTTTAAAATTATCTTTCTTTAAAATACCATCATGATTAGAATAACCAACAGATGCTCTCATTGGTACGCCAAATGCATTTCCTGAGGCACTAAATGCGTGATCAGAACCAAAAGTACTTGTGTAAATTTGGTCTTGCCAATCTGTAGATGAAGTTCCTAACCTTGCAATTGCATTTGTATTACCTGTACTGTTTATTAAATCTGTAAATTGAGAAGTAGATAAGACGTCTACTTTATTAATAGCAGTGTATGAAGTAGTAGAAGAGTTGAAATTGAATTTAAACTCGCTATCTTTTCCTTTTTTAGTAGTAATTAAAATAACTCCATTTGCTGCTCTAGATCCATAAATAGAAGTAGCAGAAGCGTCTTTCAAAACAACCATGCTTTCAATATCGTTTGGATTAATCATATTCAAGGCATTTCTAGATCCGCCAACTCCACCGTCATTTAACGGAACCCCATCAACAACAATTAATGGCGAACTAGTCAATGAGAGAGAACTTAACCCTCTTATAATGATTTTTTGCCCTTCTCCAGGTGCTCCACCTCCAGAAGTAACAGAAACACCAGCAATCTTTCCAGCGATTAATTGCTGTGCAGAAACGATTGGCCCTTTATTAAAGTCTTTTGATGTTATTAAATCAACAGATCCAGTTAAATCTTCTTTTTTTGTACTTCCATATCCAACAACAACAACTTCATCTAGTCTTGAAGCATCTTCTATTAGAGAAACATTTAAAGTAGTCTGTCCTATAAATTTAATCTCTTGTGTAATGTAACCTACATATGAGAATTCTAAAACATCACCATTATTCACCGTTATTTGATAATTACCATCAAAATTTGTTGAAGCACCATTATTAGTGTCTTTTACAATAACATTCACACCAGGAAGAGGTGATGAAGTAAATTGTTCTGTTACTGTGCCTGAAATAGTATTCTGCGCAATTAGTATTGAGGGCAGAAAAATCAGGGAAAACAGTAAACTATTCAAAATTGTTTTCATACAAAGTTATTAAGTTAATTTTTAAAATGTTTTACTTGTATTTTTACTTCTCGATGTTAAAATTATATAAAATTTATGCTACAAAAGCAAAACCCTTTATTTAAAAGGTAACGCAAACGTTGTCGTGTTGATAACTTTCAAAAATACCTGTCTCTTATACACATCTGACGCTGCCGACGAATAGAGAGGTGTA
>CAJXUO010000137.1 GCA_913061425.1 uncultured Lutibacter sp. | reverse complement strand
TGTAGAGCGTTTTTACGATTTATTACATATGAGTAATGATTTTAGAGATTTAGACTTTAAGCACAATTTGGATGAGAAGTTAAAATTGGTTATTCAAGCAGAAAAGCTTGCGGAAAGTGATGATGTAAATTATGCGTTTAAACAATTACAGGCTTTGCATAAAATGTGGAAAGAAGATGTTGGTCCTGTTGCCCGTGAATTTAGGGAAGATATATGGGAGAAATTCAGTTTGGCTACAAAGAAAATTCATGATAAAAGACATGAGAATTTTAAGAAACAGAAAGGTAAACACGAAGATAATATTGCTAAAAAAAATGAAATAATTGCCTTAATCAATGCAATAGATTTGTCAAAAAACACAAAGCATAGTGATTGGCAAGAGAGTATAAAAAATATAGAAAACCTTCGTCAACAGTTTTTTAAAGCTGGTAATGTCCCTAAGTTTGAGAGTGAGAAAATTTGGGCGAGTTTTAAAGAGGCAACTAGAAGGTTTAATAAAGAAAAGAACTTATTTTATAAGAGTGTAAAAAATGTTCAGCAAGAAAACTTGAACAAGAAAAATGAACTTATTGCCTTAGCAGAAAAGCATAAGGATAGTGATGATTGGGATGCGACTACAGAGATTGTGAAGAAGATTCAATCTGATTGGAAAAAAATTGGACATGTTCCAAGAAAGGATTCTGATAAAATTTGGAATAAATTCAAAGGTGCTTGTAATCATTATTTTGATAGATATCATACGTATCAGAATAAAGGAAGCGAAGCAGAGCAAGAGGTTTATACAAAGAAAAAAGAATTGCTTTCTACAATTAAAAATAGTGCTGATACAGAGTTCACTGTAGATGCCGTAAAAGATTATATTAAGGAATGGCGTTCATTTGGAAGTGTGCCTTATAATCTACGTCATATTGAATCTGATTTTTCAAAGCAGTTAGATAAAATATTTTCTAATCTTTCAATAGACAAAGACGAAAAAGAAAAAATAAAATTTGAAAATCAAATGGAAGGTTATTTGGCTGACAAAAATTACAGGAAATTAGATAACGAGCAACTATTTGTTAGGAAAAAAATTGATGAATCTGTAAAAGAGATTCAGCAGTTAGAGAACAATATGAGTTTCTTTTCTCATAAAGATCAAGAAAACCCATTGCTAAAGAATGTTGTTAATAATATTGAATCTCATAAGAATAATCTAGTAATTATGAAGATGAAATTGTCTTATTTAACTCAATTAGATTATTAAGAAACTAATTGTTTTATATTAAAAAAGCTCTCAAAATTTTGAGAGCTTTTTTGTTTCTTTTAAATGCTATTACTATTATTCTGCCTTAATATATGTAGAAACATCAATATTTACTTCATTCCAAGTTTTACTAACTCCGTCAGAGCCTTTATGTAACTCAAAACATATTTTGTTTAGACTATTTATTGCATTTTGAGTATTCCAATCTTCTAGGTCTAACACGCCAGAAAAGGTAACTAATTGGCCGCTTATATTGTAAGTTATTGGAAGTGATTTTTCAATTCCATTCATTTTAATTGCAACTTTACCTTCAGTATCAGAATCTAAAAATAGTTGACCAGTTAAAAAATCTGTTGCATCCATAACTCCGAAAAAGAATTTTTTCAACTTAGTATCTCTATCTTCATTTTCGCTAAAAATACTGCTTACAGGTATTGAGAATTTTAAACCGTTTAATGCTTCTTTAGCGCTAGATGCACTCTTTACTTCAACGTCTACTTTTGTAAACGTACCTTTTACAGCAACTTTTTCAGTTGTTTTATAAGCAGTCCAACCAATTTTTGTTGTTTCAGGAACTATTGAATATACTTTATCTTTTGAAACTATAGTTTTTTTTACATCAGGTTTACAGGATATTAATGTAATACTGAAAAATAAAATAAATGCGAATACTAATTTTGTGTGTTTCATTATTTTTTGGGCTTTAAGTGTTTATTCACCAATTTGATATAGTGTTGTTTTGCTTCATCCTCACTTAAATGGTTTAATTGTAGCCAAGCATTTAATTTAAAAGCATTTCTTAATTCAACATTGTCATTTTTAGATTGCTTATAATCGTTGCCTTTAGTTGCTTGTTTATAATATGCGTAAAATTTGAGCATAATATCTGGAGGTAATTTATGTGTAGTCTCAGAAGCTATGATATATGCTTTTTCAAATTTGATATTTAAGTCTTTATTCATTTGAATAATTTATACTTCAAAATTACAAAAAAAGAGTTGAACAATACATAATTAAATACTAGCAATTATTTGTTCACCACCTTTTACTGTTTCATTTAAAGTAACGTTTATTTTGGCATTTAGAGGAAGAAAGATATCTACTCTAGATCCAAACTTAATAAATCCTGCATCGCTACCTTGAATCGCATTAGTATCCACTTTAGCGTAATTTACAATTCGTTTAGCTACAGCCCCTGCAATTTGCCTATATAATATATCTCCAAAAATTTTATTCTTTACAACAACTGTTGTTCTTTCATTTTCGGTAGAAGCTTTAGGATGCCAAGCAACTAAATATTTTCCAGGATGATATTTGCTAAAAATTATGTTTCCACTTGTTGGGTATCTAGTAACATGAACGTTTAAAGGAGACATGAAAATTGAAACTTGAATACGCTTGTCTTTAAAAAATTCAGTTTCCAAAACTTCTTCAATAACCACAACTTTACCATCTACAGGAGAGATAATTTGGTGATCATTAATAACTGTTACCCTTTTAGGGTTTCTAAAAAATTGTAAGATGAGTATATAAAAAATCACGAACAGTAATGAAATACTAATTCTTAACCAGTTTATTTCAATGAATTTATCAATTGTAAATAGTGCAACTAATAAAAGTAATGTTGATGTTAAAATTATTTTAAGTCCTTCTTTATGAAACATATATTAAACAATTTGTAGATAAATAAAAATAAAAGGTGCTGCAAAGATAACGCTATCAAAACGATCTAAGAAGCCACCATGTCCTGGAATTAAATTACTACTATCTTTTATTCCAGCTTGTCTTTTAAACATAGATTCAATCAGATCTCCTAATACACCGAAAATACCAACTAATAGAGCAATTACAATCCAATGTTTTAAGGATAAAATTGTAAAATAGTGTGCTAAAAGGTAACTTGTTATTAGACTTGCAACCATTCCTCCAATAAACCCTTCAACAGTTTTATTAGGAGATATTCTTTTTAAGAGTTTAATTTTTCCAAAATTCTTACCTATTATATATGCAAATGTATCACTACTCCAAATAAGTATGAACACGCCCAAAATCACATTACTAGCGTAACTAAAATCATTGTTTAAAAAGGGTATTTGAGCCATTAAAACAAATGGAATAACAATATAAATAACGGATAAGAATATTTTACCTAGATGACTTACAATCTCTTCTTTTTTTGCTAATAATATCCAAGCAAAAGAACAGAAAATAGTTAAGAACAAAATAATACCGACATATTGAAAAATTATTCTAGAGGGTATGTCTTCTACATTTAAAATATTGCCAAAAATATAAGCTAAAATTGCTATAACATAAGGGAAGATACTGTTAAGTTTAATGATTTTCATAAACTCATATAAGCAAAAAAGCATGAGAATAAAAAACAAACTAAGAAAGGTTATTTTGCTGTACAATATTGAAAAAACAAGTACTGATACATATACTGATCCAGATAAAATTCGTTTAGTGAAATTGTTCATGAACTAAAAATCTTCTAATAAGAGTAGATATAATTTTTTTGAATTATTATTTCCATAACTCATAAAACTATCATCTTCTTTGTTTAACTTATAGTTTTTTATTGAACTAATATTTGTAGGTAAATTACCTTTATATTTCAATTTAATTCCCGTCAAACTATCACCCATGTTTTTTACTATTTGACTCGTTTTAGCAAATACAATAAAATCATTTGTTAAAGTTGAAATCTTAATATCTTTCAATTGGTTTGAGGAAAATAATAAACTTCCGTTTTCAGAAATTAATTGCTCACAATTAGTAAAAAAAGGTATATCTGTTGATGATTTGTCTGAAACTTCAATATCAATTGCTTTGATATATTTTTTTAGTTCAGTATTATTACAACTAATCTTATTCCAATTGTTTTCTTCAATTATATTTGAAAGGCTGACAACAACATCTTCTTTTTTAATACAGTAAAGAAATTTACCGCCAAGCTCAATAAAATTATGCACAAAAGTATCATCTAAAGAAAGAGATACATCTTGTTTCTTGATGTCATCACTTTTTCTTTTCTCTGAACTTTTGAATAATTTTTTTAAAAAACTCATTTTTAATTAGTAGGTGTTATTAAAATAATTCCGTCAATTTATTCAATTTTTTCTGAAGAATCATCAGTATTTTCAATTTTAGGAATTTCTTTTTCTTTTTTAAAGGGTCTTTTTCCAAAGATAGTTTCTAAATTAGTTTTAAAAATAACTTCCTTTTCAAGTAGCACTTCAGCAAGTTCAACTAATTTTTCCTTATGTTTTGTAAGTATATCTATAGCTCTTTGGTATTCCTTTTCAATAATTTTCGAAATTTCTTCATCAATTATTTTAGCGGTCTCTTCACTATACGGTTTTGTAAACCCATACTCATTTTGACCAGAAGAGTCATAATACGTAATGTTACCAACTCTTTCATTTAAGCCATAAATAGTTACAATAGCTCTTGCTTGACTCGTTATTTTCTCTAAATCATTTAAAGCACCTGTAGAAATCTTATTGAAAATAATTTTTTCTGCAGCTCTTCCGGCAAGTGTTGCGCACATTTCATCTAACATTTGCTCAGTTCGAACAATCATTCTTTCTTCAGGTAAGTACCAAGCAGCTCCAAGTGATTGACCTCTTGGAACAATTGTAACTTTTACTAAA
>CAJXUO010000136.1 GCA_913061425.1 uncultured Lutibacter sp. | reverse complement strand
TAATAGAACTTTACACTCAGCGTCATTAATTCTCGCTGCTAATGCTGTTGCAGAAAATCCTGCAAAAACAACAGAATGAATTGCGCCAATTCTTGCGCATGCTAATACAGCAATTGACAATTCTAAAACCATTGGCATATAAATACAAACTCTATCTCCTTTCCTTACATTATTGGCTTTTAATACATTTGCAAATTGACAAACTTTACTATGCAATTCTTTATAAGATACATGTAACGTTTTTTCTTTTGGATTGTTAGGCTCCCAAATAATTGCAGTTTGATCACCTTTAGTCTCAAGATGCCTATCTAAACAGTTTTCTGTTATATTTAGTTTTCCACCAACAAACCATTTTGTTTCTGGTTTAGACCAATCATGTTCTAATACTTTAGACCATTTTTTTCTCCAATGAAAATGTTCGGCAATATCATTCCAAAACTCTGAAGGGTTTTCTACTGATTTTTTATAAGTGTCTTTGTATTCTTTAAGTGATGATATTTTAAAATTCATTGGTGTTTTTTTGGTGCGTCGAAAATATGAAATTATATTTGACTTCTGTGAATTTATTCTACCAATGGTACCTTATTAGACTGCGAATATTTAGACTTCTATAATTCAATCTAAAAAAAACAGGTGCTAATTATTAAAAAGAAATTCTAAAACTAACGTTTGGAGTAAAATCTAAAGATGTTTCAACTATTTTATTAATCACATCATTTTCTGGTTGATATTCATAATAACGATTCAATTCGCTTTTTTTATTAAATAAATTCCAAATAGCAATTCCTGCTTCTGCACTTACTTTTTTAGATAAATCAAAACGATATTGTGCAGATAAATCAATCCGCATATAATCACCTAAGCGACTACTATTTGCTGATTGATAATTTAATTCTCCCGCAATAACTTCAGTATCCAAAACCAACAATGTTGTAGGTCTTCCTGAATGCCAATTAAGTCCTGTAGAAAATTTAAAATTGTTTAATGTATAAGATGACGCTACTGAAAATGAATGTGTTATGTCTAAATTATTGGGAAATGTAATTTCAGGTAAACCATTGAATTTATATTGATTATCACCATAACTATAGTTGAGCCAAATACTACTATTTTTAAAACGTTTATTGATTAAAAAATCTGCGCCTAAAGCAGTATAACTTCCAGTAGTTTTAACATACTGATATTGATTTTGAAAACCTTGACTTTGGCTTGTTATTCCATCTACAAACTTATAATAACCTTCAGCAGTTAAAAGCCAGCCCCTTTTATTATAATGAAAGCCAACAGAGGCTTGTTTACTCTTAACTATAGGGATATCTTTATTATTACTCAATAACCATCTTCTGTTTTCTACGCCTAAAAAATCGCTCTGAAAATCAACAACTTGTGTCGTTGTTTGATGTTTTAGTTCTCCTAAAACTTCAATAGAAAAAAATTTATTTAATTGCTGATTAAAGCTCAGGCGAGGCTCCGCATAAAACGTTCCAAATTTTTCTATATAATTCAATCGTAATCCTGCCCTTAAAGTTGTTCTTTTATCATATGATTGATATCCTATTTGGCTAGATAACCCATGTTTTCTTATAACCTCTTTCACCCTGTTATAAAAAAGAGGGCTGTTCACATCCTGAATGCTCGTGATACCCGTTTCAGAATAATGATACCCATTATAAAGGGTTATTCTATCTGTTAAAAGGTATTTAGAATCCAATTTTATAGACTCTTCAATAACTTCATTTTCCTGAAACAATCGTTGGCTATTTAGGATGTCAAAATTTATTGACTTTAAGAAATATTTAGTTCCATAAATTTGAATATCTGTTGAGAGTCTATTATTCCATAATCTATTATAAAAAATACTTGCGACCATATTACTTTGAGACACTTTACTCTCTTTAGATTCTTCAACTACATTGACGACAGCATTTTCTAAGAAAGATAATTTATTATTTACCGAAAGTAAGTTCACTCTAATCTTATCTTTATCAGATAATTGATAGAGCAACCGAGCAGAAATATCATTAAATGAAAAGTGTTCATTAAAACTAATGACATTTATTGAATTACTTACAACTTCTGTGTTCTCGAAGGCTTTATCAAAATAACTATTATAGGTCGGTGTCTTAATAAAATCATTGATAGATTTTCTTGCGGCAATTTGAAATGAAACTTTTTTATTCATTGGAACATCAAAAAAAACATCTGTATTTATAAGGTTTTGACCTATTTCTACTTTAAAATCATGATTCAATTTATCATCAGTAAACATTAAAATAGTTCCAGAGACACCATCTGAATAATTAGCGGAAGTTCCATTTTTTAATAAAATTACATTTTTTGTTAAATGTGGATTAAATGCTGAGATTAAACCAAAAAAATGTCCAGACTGATACATTTTAATTCCATCCCAAAGAATTAAGTTTTCATGATGAGAACCTCCTCTAATATTAATATTAGAAACCGTTTCATCTACACTTTTAACTCCTGGAATTGCTTGTAAAGTTTGTAAAACATCTGCCTCAATAAGTCCTGGAAGGATTCCGAAATTTTTATAGTTTATTTCATAACTTCCATCTGTTTTTTTTCGAATTCCTTTTGTTAAATAATTACGAATTACAACTTCTCTAATATGTTCTATTTTAGAAATTAAATAATGGTCATTACATGTATTTTCTACAAATTTATTTGGCAAATAAATAACTGATTTATAGCCAACATGCTTAATTGAAATAAATTCGTTTTTAGATATGTTTTTTAACTCAAAGTAACCTTGTGAATCTGACAAATCTTGCTCGTTTTTGGCTTGTAAAATTGCATTTTCAATTGGCTCACCTGTATCATTGTCAAGTAAATATCCACAAATATTTATAGAACTATTAACAAGACTAATTGTTATAAGCTTGTTTTCCAAGATTTTAAAATCTAAGTGTATATTCTCATCTAAAAAAGTAATTATTTGCTCAAGTGTAGTGTAATTCTGAGGAACTAAAATAAATACATCTTCAATATTTTTATCGGCATAAGAAAAATTACATTGAAATTGTTGTTCTAACTGCTCAATAATTTCCACAAGAGGAGTCTCCTCCTTCGTTTCTTGAGCATACATAGTTTGGCAAAAAAGAAAGATCCCTATTAAAATAAAAGTCTTTTTTAGATTCACTCGTATAGTCTTATCGTATTATTTTCAATAGTAGATTTTAAATTCAAAGGAATTGTTATTGCCAATAAAGCAAGTTTTTTGTTAGTATGTGTGAAAGTTCCTGTAAACAGGATTTCCGAATCTATATCCGCCTCAATATTCACATTATATTGTCTTTCAAATTCTTCTATAACTTCTGAAAAAGCAACGCTATTAAAACTACTATAATCATCTATCCAAGTTGGATGATCTATTACTGTACCGTCTTCAGTCATTTTTCCATTTAATATACGCACCGTTTTTCCAGGTGTTAGAATTGTGTTCTTATTTTTGTGAGTCACGCTAACTTTACCTTCATAGCACACTACCTCAAAATAATTTAAACGATTCTTCACATTAAACTGTGTTCCAAGAACGGTTACAACTCCTGTGGAAGTCTGAACATCAAACTGAGACCCTTTGGCTACTTTGAAGTAAGCTTCCCCTTTTAATTCAACCATACGTTGCTTATTCCATACGTCTTTATTATAACTCAATTCTGAAAGTGAATTTAATTGAGCAATAGAATTATCTGGTAAAATAACAACTATTTTTTCACTTGCAAGAGTATTGATTGTTGTCTCTTTATTTAAGAAAAATGCAGTATAAACTACAATTCCCATTACAAATACTGCTGCAAGTTTCAGTATTGGTTTTATCCTGTTTAATAAAGTTTTTGTAGTCCTTTTACCATCAATAATTGGCAGTATTTTTTTGTATTCTTCAGAACTATTAAAATTAGGCGCCTTAAAAAAAGAGGCGTTATCAGATAACTTCATAAAAGAATCATATTCTTCTAGTTGTTTAAACTCTTGCATTTCTGCAAGAGTCAACTCATTATCTAGCCATTTTTTTATTAACTCTTCTTTTTTCATAATTATCTCCCTTATCTATATAACAACTGATTATTAGAAACTCCTACCTAATCCCTTCTATTTCTTTTCGTAATTTTTTTAAAGCGCCATATAGCCGCTTTTCAACTGCTTTTGTTGAAATACCTAACAAACTAGCTATTTCCTTATGTTTCTTCCCTTCTATTCTATTTAAAAAAAATACTTCTCGTTGTCCTTCAGTTAAATTTGCCAATGCAGATTGATATTTTTGCATATATTCAGATTCTTCCATTAAAAACTCTGGAGATTCATTTGTGTAATTTTTAGGAGTATTGTTTTGATACTTCAGTATTACCTTTTTATGCTTAATATCGTTAAGTATTGAATTATTGGCGACGGTAAATAAAAAACTTTTGGCTTTTTCTAAGGAAACATCTTTACAATGATCCCATAATTTTATAAAAGCCTCTTGAACTTTATCATCAGGATTTAAATGTTCACCGTATTTATAATACAAAAAATCATGAAGTGATTTTGAATACTTCATATATATGGACGAAAACAATTTCTCCTCGCAAATATTTTCTTGTAGTTTTCTGTTCATTAAATGAATAATTTATTCAAATATATAATTTATTTTTGTTTAATGGTAGGAGTTTTTAACACTTAGTTGTTTCATTAACAAAATACAGAACCACAACATTTAAAAGACTAAATTATGAAAGCATTTATTAAAAAAATACTGATTTTACCGATTTTTTTGGCATTATTACTTACATCATGTCAAGATGAAGTAATGGAACTCAATCAAGAAGATCCACAAGAAACATTTACTGCAAGTTCAAATATTGCAAGTTTAATGCAGCGAACTTCTACAAATGATGGGTCAAATGACAATATTATAGAT
>CAJXUO010000135.1 GCA_913061425.1 uncultured Lutibacter sp. | reverse complement strand
TTTTACAATAGCAAGAAGTGGATTAACTAACCTTTCTCGTTGAGTCATAAATGAAAATTTATTCGATTCTGGGGCTTTTAAAAATATCATTTTTTAAAATTATGCTCGTAAGCAACTGAATTAAAGTAGTAGGATAAAGTTTTTATGATTAAATTGGTTGAATTTTCTTCAAAAGAACTCTTGTCTAATTTCTGGCAAAAGTTTCATTTTAAGTGACGAATACACTTGTAGTGCTTACGATAGTATTGATTTAGCTAACTCTTCAATAAAAGTAAAATATTCTGCTTTTCTTTTTTCTTCAAATAAATTCCGATTACTAGTAATCTCATGTTTAATATTTATTTGAGATTCATCTAAAACAGACTCATCTATTGATTCAATAGAGAATAAATACAAGTCAATAATAATAGGTAGTGAAAAAATACCTTTGCTAGTAGCCAAATAACGAGTGCTTTTTTTTGTTCCTGAAGGGTCTAACTTCTCAAGAAGACCTTCCTCCATTAAGGACTTTAATCTATTCGAAAGAATATTAGTCGCTATTTTTTCTTTTGAATTTTTAAATTCTTTAAACCTAGATTTTTTGTGCAAAATGACATCCCTTAAAATAAGAAGAGACCATTTATCGCCTAAAATATTAATAGATCGCGCTATGGCACAAGTGTAAGGATGCTTTAAACTCACGATTTAATAAATTATGAAAAAGTTATATACTCTTGACGTATTATTAACTCTGTAAAGGTATGAAATTAAATATATTAAGCAGTATAAATTAACAACACTAAAAGCAATCTTATTCTTTTAAATATAAAGCCACATCCAATTGGAATCTACCCTAAAGTTAAAACAAATATATAAAATAAGTTGCTTATTGCAACTTATTTTATATATTTGTTTTAATAAGAACTATTACTCACAACCTTAACAGACAACTTATGAAAACCAACAAACTATTATTTTTTGCAACAATTTTATTTATTTCTCTTTGGAGTCTTACAATCGAAGCGCAAGAAGATACAGATCCTGTATTTATCGTTATTACTACAAAGTACAAAAACCTACCTGAAAATGAAGTTACTCTACAAAAAATAGAGCAAGAATATTACGATAAAGTAACCAGTAAAAATGAATTAATAATAGGCTCAGAAATCTTACATCATTATTATACTGCAAATAATTCAGAAATTTTATTTATTACCGTATATAAAACTTGGGAAGCGATTGAAAAAGCAAACGCTATTACTAAATCATTAATAGAGAAAGGCTGGCCTAATGAAGACGAGAGGAACGCTTTTCTTGATAAGAAAGATAGTTTTTACACCACATTTCATTCTGATGAGATTTTAAAATCTCAGCCTTGGATTGGACAAAAAAATTTGAATACAGATTCAAAAGAAGCCATCTTAGTCTATCTTAGAACTTCTCAATTATCTAACACGAACCAAGGAGGAGGTCAATGGAGTGCTCTTAAAGAGTATACTGAAAAAGTAACTATGAAAAACCCTTATGTTCTTGGGTATTACCCAAGCCGTCATTATTGGGGTAGCGATAGCAGGGATTTCAATGAAGGGTTCTTATATAAATCTTTATCTGATATGGAAGCGTCTAACGCTAAAATGAAAGAGTTAATTGAAGCTGCTTGGCCTGATGAAAAAGAAAGAAAAGCATTTATGGACACTATGGATAAAGAATTTACTGGCATTCATGGTGATTATATTTATCGCAATGAACCTACAATGAGAAAATAATATGCTTTTTGATTATATCAATTAATTTTATAAGGAGTGAAAACCGTAGTATTTTCACTCCTTATTTTGTATCTTAATTAATTGGTATACAATAGTGTAACAAGAGTAATAAGTTCAATTAAGTCAGCATTCTGATTTCTTTGACTTTAGTTTTACCTAAAGAAGAAAAAACTAATCTCTAACTTACTTACGAGGTATAAAGGTGGCTGAATTAAAGGAGGAGGATATTCCTATGGTTTTATCCCAAAAGAAATGACTACTTTTTAAAAGTTTTAAAATATTGAACCGTACCCACAATAAATGTAATTATGTGGGTTTATAGTTTTATTAATGATTTACTTTACACTCTCTTTTATTCAACTAATACCCTTTCATTTACATAAAAAGTTTGCACTTTTCCATTTACAATTAGCGCATCGTGAACTTGATTTACTTTTACCTGTTTCCCTTCAACACTTAAAGTTACGTCATGACCAGAGGTCACATATTGTTTTAAGACCCCTTCTTTGGTTGTAAATTCGTTTGCGATTGCATATTTAGTAACCCATTTAGGATTGTTATTTGCAAACCATTCCTTTAAGAAAGTAGCATGAGCTTCTGTACCCTCTATAAACTCTCCTCTAGGTCCATAAACTTTAAAGTCCTTTTCTGCGTTTAATTCTTTGATCATCTCTATGTCATGATCGTTATGGGCTTTAATATATTTTTCCCAAACTGCAATTGTTTCCATGTTACCAGCAAAAAGGGATGTTTTGACACCCTCTGTCATATCAAATCCAATTTCTACTGGTGCTGAAATTGCTTCTTTAGCAGGTGTATTAGTACAAGATATTATAAGCAATGATATTACTGATAGTAACATTATTTTTTTCATCTTAAATTGATTTTAAATTAATTAAGTAAATATAATAATTAATTGCTAAAAACAAGTGTTAATTAAAATAAAGGAAGATTAACTATCTTTATTTTAAGTTCTATAACCAAGCTACAGAAAGCGATGGGGTATTCCTCTATAAATGTAAGTTTAACCTACTTAAGAGGTTTAGAAATAGCTGAATTAACAGAGGAGGATATTCCCTTGCGATAAAATAAAGAATTGCTTATTACTTGTTTATTTTTTAATTCACTTACAACGAGCACTCACTATTTACCACATACTAATCTCCACTATTTAATATTTCCTCTAACCAATTTAAAGTATAGGCAAAAACAGTTTCTTTAGAAAAGTCGTTGTGAGGTTCGTGCTTGGTGTTCTTAAAAATTTTATAGGTGACTTTTTCTTTATGAGATTCTGCGAATTTTTTAGTTCCCGACTTGCAAATTATTCCGTCGTCTGCACCGTGAAGCATCAGTGTTTTAACAGGAAGTTTAGAAGTGTTTTCTAAGGCCCATTTTCCAGAAGAATAGAAATCGGAAAATAAACGAACAGAAATTTGATTGTGATTTAATGGGTCTTCAGTGTATTTAGCACATACTTTTGGATCATATGAAAGATCGTTCGCGTCTAGTTTATTGTTTTGTGTTAGACTAGGATAAATTCCGTTCATCAATTTTGCTAGGCTTATATCTATAATAGTAGGTTTCTTGGCTAATTTCATCCAAGCTGCAGAAAGGATTGCTCCTTTTAAAAAACGAGGTTGTTTTCGTAACAAAAAATTCACCAATACATTACCGCCAAAGCTATGTCCATATAAGAATAAGTTCTGATGAGGTATTGTTTTTAGTACGCGTTCTAAATCGTCTAAATTGGAATCTAAACTAGGTGTATGCCCACGCTTCCCCTCTGACATCCCATGTCCACGTTGATCATAGGTATACACCTGAAATCCATGGTCTACATAAAATTTAGCTACATGCGCATAACGCCCTTGGTGCTCTCCTAAACCGTGAATGAAACAAAGAGTACCCTTTGGGTTTTTAGTGTCATTCCACTGCTGAACGTGTAAAAGGATTTGGTCTTTTGTTTTAACCTTGTATGTATGCATCGTTTTTTTGTAGCTAAATCTACTCTTTTTAAATGTAAATTGGGTATAAATATATATTTTATGCGTGCATAGTATTATTTTAGTATTTTAGAGCCTTCTAATAATATATCCACATGTCAAAATATATAATTGCCTTAGATCAGGGAACCACCAGTTCGCGTGCTGTTTTGTTTAATGAAAATGGAGTTTGCATAGCTATTAAGCAAAAGGAATTTGAACAAATTTTTCCCAAACAAGCGTGGGTAGAGCACAGTCCTAAAGAAATTTGGAAATCTCAACAGCAGGTTTTAAACGAACTTTTAGATTTACCAGAGGTGCAAGAAGGTACCATCTTAGCCATAGGAATTACCAATCAGAGAGAAACTACGGTTCTATGGGATCGAATTACGGGTGAGCCTATATACAACGCATTGGTGTGGCAAGACAAAAGAACAGCTCCCATCTGTGAAGAATTACGCAAACAGGGTTTAACCGACTACTGCAAAGAAAACACAGGATTAGTATTAGATTCTTATTTTTCTGGAACTAAGATAAAATGGATTTTAGACCATGTAGATGGTGCAAGGGAAAGAGCAGAGAACGGCGACTTATGTTTTGGGACCATTGACACTTGGTTGCTCTGGAATTTAACCAAAGGCAAAATACATGCAACCGATTATTCAAACGCATCTCGAACCTTAATTTTCAATATTAGAGAATTACAGTGGGATGATACCATGTTGGATGCCCTCCAAATACCGAAAACTATTTTACCAGAAGTAAAAGATTCGGCTTCTCATTTTGGTATTTACGAAAGTAAATATGGTCCTATTCCTATCACAGCTATGATTGGAGACCAACAGGCGGCTTTGTTTGGGCAAGCTTGTTTTGAAACCGGAATGGCTAAAAATACGTATGGCACTGGTTGTTTCTTATTGATGAACACAGGAAGTGAAATTAAAAATTCACCTTCTGGCTTATTAAATACGATTGCTTGGGGTGTGGATGGAAAGATAACCTACGCACTTGAAGGTTCTGTATTTGTTGGAGGAGCAGCGGTACAATGGTTGCGCGATGGATTACAAATAATAGACCATGTCAAAGAAACCGAAGCAATAGCAAATACTACGGAAGATAAAGATGTGTATGTGGTACCGGCATTTGCTGGCTTAGGAACCCCTTATTGGGATATGTATTCTAGAGGTGCAATATTCGGATTAACCAGAGATACC
>CAJXUO010000134.1 GCA_913061425.1 uncultured Lutibacter sp. | reverse complement strand
TCTAATTTTTTTTGAAGACTCTGATGACGATGCCCCAAAATTAGAAAAAGAGAGTAGTGCAATATTTGGTTTCATCCCAAACATTTTAACTAAAGAAGCCGTTAATTGACAAATTTTAGCCAATTGTTTTGCTGTTGGATTTAAATTGATTGTTGTATCTGCTAAAAACATTGGACCTCTCTTGGTCAACATTAAATTTGTAGCAGCAATCCTTGAAACTCCCTTAGCCATCCCAATAAGTTCTAGCATTGGTTTTACTACGGCAGCATAATTACGAGAATAACCTGTAATTAATCCATCTGCATCACCTTCATTTAACATCATTGCAGCGTAATAATTACGCTCTCGCATCAACTTTTGAGCATCTAATAATTTAACCCCTTTTCTTTGACGTGCTTTCCAATAAATTGAAGCATATTCATTTCTTTTATCTTTTTGAATTGATAATTTTGGGTCAATAATTGGAACTTCAGCGGTGAAATCTATTTCATTTTTTAATTCAATAATAGTTTCTTTATTTCCCAATAATATTGGTAGACCAATACCTTCATCATGCACTATTTGAGCTGCTTTTAACACATCTAAATGATCTGCTTCTGCAAAAATAATTCTTTTAGGATCTGTTTTCGCTCTATTATGAATTAACCTAACAACTTTACTCCCAGTTCCTAACCTTTCCATTAATTGATCTCGGTATGCATCCCAATCTTCAATTGGATTTTTAGCAACACCAGATTCCATTGCAGCTTTTGCAATTGCTGGTGGAATTTCATAAATTAGTCTTGGATCAAATGGTTTCGGAATTATATATTCTTTACCGAAAGATAAATTCACCTCATCATATACGATATTGACTTGCTCAGGTACAGATTGTTTTGCCAAATTTGCTATTGCATGAACGGCAGCGAGTTTCATTTCTTCATTAATCTTAGTTGCCCTTACATCAAGTGCACCTCTAAAAATAAATGGAAATCCTAATACATTATTTACTTGGTTTGGATGGTCTGAACGACCAGTAGCCATTATTATATCTTTTCGTGTTGCAATTGCTAAATCATACTTTATTTCAGGATTTGGATTTGCCATTGCAAATACAATTGGATCTTTAGCCATTGACAACAACATGGCTGGCGTTAAAACATCTGCAATTGAAAGTCCAATAAAAACATCTGTGTTTTTAACAGCATCACCAAGGCTATGAAGATCTCTATCTGTTGAAAATTCCTTTTTCTCAGACGTTAAATTTTCTCTATCTTTTCTTATCACTCCTTTACTATCGCACATAACGATATTCTCTCGTTTTGCTCCTATAGAAAGATACATACGCGTACATGAAATTGCCGCTGCACCTGCACCATTTACAACAATTTTTATTTTCGAAATGTCTTTGCCCGTAATTTCAACAGCATTTTTTAGAGCAGCAGCAGAAATAATTGCGGTTCCATGCTGATCATCATGCATTACTGGAATGTCTAATTCTTCCTTTAATCTTCGCTCAATTTCAAAAGCTTCAGGAGCTTTAATATCTTCTAAATTTATTCCTCCAAAAGTGGGTGCTATTGCTTTTACTGTTTCTACAAATTTATCTACATCTGTAGCGTCAATTTCAATATCAAAAACATCAATATCAGCAAATATTTTAAACAACAATCCTTTTCCTTCCATTACTGGTTTTGAGGCTTCAGGTCCTATATTTCCTAGACCAAGAACGGCAGTTCCATTAGAAATTACTGCAACTAAATTCCCTTTAGCTGTATATTTATAAACATCATCTTTATTTTTTTCAATTTCTAAACACGGCTCTGCAACTCCAGGAGAATATGCCAATGCAAGATCACGTTGTGATGCGTATTTTTTGGTAGGTATTACCTCTATTTTTCCAGGTTTTGGATTTGAGTGATAGTATAGTGCTGCACGCCTTAATTTAGAGTCGCTCATGAGTTTCAAATTTGACAAACAAATATAGGTATTTTAGTTAACGGCAACTAGATAAAATCAATCTTTTAAAAACTGGATATTCCGTTGTAATCCACTAAATTTTGTGCGTTTTACTGCAGATTTTTTAAAAACTTTCTGAAAAGAATCTAGTGTGATTTCTTCCCAATCTCTTTTGGTCATTTCCACTAATTCTGGATGCGAATTAAACAACGGCTCTTGATGTTGTTTTGAAAAACGATTCCACGGACACACATCTTGACAGATATCACAACCAAACATCCAATCTTCAAATGTACCTTTCATTTCTGAAGGGATTTCATTTTTCAATTCAATGGTAAAGTAAGAGATACATTTACTTCCGTCTACCGTATTATTAGGCAAAATCGCTTCGGTTGGACAGGCATCAATACACTTTGTACAGGTTCCGCAATGATCTGTTGTAAATGGCTGATCATATTCTAACTCTAAATCAATAATTAACTCGGCTAAAAAGAAAAAAGAACCGAGTTCTTTTTGAATGAGCAATGAATGTTTACCATTCCATCCAAGTCCTGCTTTTTCTGCCCAAGAACGTTCCATAATTGGAGCAGAATCTACAAATACACGTCCATTCACTTCACCAATTTGTTCGTTTATAAAAGCACCTAATTCATTTAATTTAGATTTTACAACATGATGATAATCTTCTCCATAGGCATATTTTGCAACTTTATACGAATTTTCATCTTGCTGATTTTCAGTGAAATAATTATATGAAAGTGATATTACGGCCTTTGCTCCGTCTACCAACAAACGCGGATCTAAACGTTTGTCAAAATGAGTTTCCATGTATTTCATTTCTCCATGAAAATCATTTTTGAGCCATTGTTCTAAACGAGGTGCTTCTTCTTCTAAAAAAGCTGCTTTGGCAATTCCGCAAGTTGAAAAACCAAGACGTAGTGCCTCGCCTTTTATGAGTTGTGAATATTTTTGTTTCAAATCCATAATTAACGCTCAAATATAATCAAAAACAGTTATTTTTACTGAAAATGTGAAACATGGAAATTGAATTGTTGTTTTTTGGAAGTATTCAAGATGT
The DNA here is from genome assembly GCA_913061425.1 of uncultured Lutibacter sp. Taxonomy (GTDB): domain Bacteria; phylum Bacteroidota; class Bacteroidia; order Flavobacteriales; family Flavobacteriaceae; genus Urechidicola. The sequence goes on along the minus strand of CAJXUO010000134.1, from coordinate 1,938 downwards.
TATAGAAAAGAGAACTGAGAAAGTAAATGTAAACAGTTTATCATCTATCAAAGAGTTCCGTGTTTTTTTAGAAGAAAAATACCCAAAATTAAAAAGACACGCTCAATTTTCGATAGCCATAAATATGGAATATGCTACTGATGAACAATTAATTAAAAACGGAGATGTAATTGCGCTAATTCCACCTGTTAGCGGTGGTTAAGAGAAAAGCACAATTGACTTCTTTGTCAATTATTATTACTAACTTTACATAACGCCTGATAACCTCAATTAAAACGAAACTTTATCTTAACGATTGTAAACAATTATGAAATCACTCAAATCAATAATAAAATATTTGACAATTAGTGTCTTTTTGATTTCGTGTAATTCAGGAATATAAAAAGGCTCTGAACTTACTGATGGTACTGGTTTGCAAACTGGATTGATAAATAGAAAGAAATTAACTCTGCCTTTTATAACGAAATCGATACAATTTGGACAAAGAATTTGTCAAATTCATTGACATATACATCCTTTATTAAAGTGATAAAAAAAGATGGGACTGAATTCAAAGTTTATGTGGACGATAAGCCTGAAAAAATTAATGAATTCTTTAAATTGGCTATGACGGAATGGAAAAAACAGAAAAAATAACTGTTCACAATATCGCGTATAATTTATTGCTAGTTCTGTGTTTAATCACGCAACAACATACCCTAACATTTAAAAATCTAAAATGAAATACATACTTACATTATTCTTTTCAGTAGTTTCTTTAATCGTTTATTCACAGAGCGAAGAGAAACAAGAACAAAAGGGTGTTTTGAAATTTAATAATTTGTTTGATTCTAAAACGAACCCTAATGTATCTTGTTACAGAATACCATCTATAATAGCGGCGCCAAATGGAAGTTTAATTGTTGTAATTGATGAAAGAATACCTTCGTGTGGAGATTTAAAATGGAGTGAAGACATCAATATTGTAATGCGGAGTAGTTCAGACAATGGAAATACTTGGAGTGAAATTAAAACCATTGTTGACTATCCTTTAGGGAAATCGGCTTCTGACCCTTCTTTGATTCTTGATAAAATTACAGGTGAAATATTCCTATTTTTCAATTATATGGATTTAATAAACGAAAAAAACGTTTACTATTTAAAGTTTATTAAGAGTATTGATAATGGAGAGACATGGAGTTCACCAACGGATATAACTTCAGAAATATCAAAACCAGAATGGCATAATGATTTTAAATTCATAACGTCAGGAAGAGGTATCCAAACCCGTTCAGGAAAACTACTACACACACTTGTAAATTTAAAAAATGGTCTTCATCTTTTTGAAAGTGATGATCATGGTAAAAAATGGAAGCTTATCGACACTCCTATTAAACCTGTTAACGAATCTAAAATTATAGAATTGAATGATGGAACGTGGATGATAAATGGTCGTGTAGATGGTACTGGCATTAGATTTATTCACACATCAACCGATGAAGGAGCTTAAATGGCTATCAAGACCTGATTCAACCCTTGTTGATCCAGGATGTAACGCAAGTATTATTAGATATACTTCTGTCAAAGAAGGGGCTGATAAGAATAGACTTCTTTTCTCTAATGCAAAAATGAATAATAATAGAGCCAACATGTCTATCAGAATTAGTTATAATGAGGGTATAACTTGGTCAAAGGGTAAAACCATTTATCAAGGAAGTTCGGCTTATTCTTCAATGACTATTCTAGCCAATGGAGATATTGGTCTGTTTTTTGAAAAAGACAATTACACCGAAAACGTATTTGTTCGAATTTCATTAGATTGGTTAACTGACGGCAATGATGAGTACACCATAACTCAAAAACAATAACGATTTCCTATCGGAAAATCCTCGCATATTTAACCATTACTAATCATACGCTATAATTACGCGTTCTTCAAATACTTCTTATCAATATAAA
>CAJXUO010000133.1 GCA_913061425.1 uncultured Lutibacter sp. | reverse complement strand
TTGGAACAAATGCAACAAACTTGTTGGCAACAAAAGAATACGCACAGTATAGTACTAGAAGTAAAAGCGAATTGACAATTACTCCAGAAGGAGCGCCAAAGATTGCGACTTCAGGATTATCAAAAGAGTATATTACTGAATATAGTTACGGAATTGCAGAAACATTTAGTTTGTTCATTCCTCGTTTTGTTGGTGGTACTAGATATGAAGATGTAAAAGATAGCCAATTAAGGGCTTTTTTACAGGATGCAGTGAATAAAGGCTTAAGCCCTGATGATGCAAATTATTTAATGCAAATTACTTCAATGTATTGGGGAGAAATGCCAATTGTTGCAGCACCTTATTATATTGGTGCAATTTTTATTTTTCTATTCATATTGGCCTTGTTCTTAGTTGATGGTAAATGGAAAAAATGGTTGGTTGCCGCAACCCTATTTTCAATACTACTAAGTTGGGGGAAACATTTTCCATCACTCACAAATTTCTTTATAGATTATGTGCCTTTGTATACTAAATTTAGAGCAGTTTCTTCAATTCAAGTAATAGCAGAAATTTGTATTCCACTTTTAGGTTTACTAGGATTAAATACGTTGATTTCTGATAAAATAACAGTTCAAAGAAAGTTAAATGGACTGAAATGGGCAACAATTATTGTTGGTGGTTTCGCATTGTTATTTGTTGTTGGAGGTCAAGAGTTGTTTTCTTTTGAAACTCCAGTTGATGTTCAAATAGATGAACAGGTTAGTGGTTATTTAGATGCAGTGACTTCCGATAGACATGCGTTGTTTTATGGCGATAGTTTAAGAACGTTGTTATTAGTGTTGGGAGTAGCAGGAATTCTTTGGTTGTATTTGAAACAGAAAATCAATAAAAATATACTATTGGTTGGTTTCTTAGGGTTTCTATTATTTGACATGGTTGGTGTTGATAAGAGATATGTAAATAATGATCATTTTACTTCTGCTAGAAAAGTGAACAAGCCATTTAAAAAATCTATAATTGCCCAAGAAATTTTAAAAGATAAAGGACATTATCGAGTGGCTGATTTCACTAAAAATTTATTAGCAGATGGAGAGACTCCATACTATCATAATTCTTTAGGAGGTTATAGTGCCGTTAAAATGAGACGCTATCAAGAACTGTATGATTTTCATATTATTTTTGGAAAAACTCCTGAAGTTTTGAATATGCTGAATGCAAAGTATATTATTGATAATAATCCTCAAACAGAGATGAAAAACATTGAAGCAAATGGAAATGCTTGGTTTGTAAATGAATTACGCTTAGTTCAAACTGCTAATGAAGAGATTAAAATTTTACATTCATTAAATACTAAAAAAAGTGCTGTTTTAAATTCAAAGTTTGCCTCAGAATTGAAGAAAAGTTATTCTATAGATAGTTTAGCAACTATTAGTTTAACAAGTTATAAAGCAAATGCACTTTCTTATCAAAGCAATTCGTCTAGTGAACAATTTGCAGTTTTTTCTGAAATCTATTATAAAGATGGTTGGAAAGCATTTGTTGATGGTCAAGAAACTAATATTTATCCAGTAAATTATGTTTTAAGAGGAATGGAGGTTCCTGCAGGAGAACACAAAATTGAATTTAAGTTCGAGCCACAGGTTATTAAAAAAGGAAGCAACATCACATTAGTATCGTATGCGTTATTATTTTTGATTCCAATTGGCTGGTTTTTATTTGATAAAAGAAAAAATAAATGAGTCAACACGATAGAAGGTGTAAATTAACTTTAGAGTTTTTACTCCAAGATATTATGTTGTTTACGCAGAAAAACAAAAGTAGTTTATGAACCGAGCATGTTAGAAGCATTGTCACCAAAGGGAAAGGTTAATAGCGAACACAAGTGACAGTTAAAAAACAATATATATAAACACATGAAAATCGGAATGATTTTAGATTATACGTTTCCGCCAGATCCACGAGTGGAGAACGAAGCGATTGCTCTAATTAACAAAGGTCATGAAGTATTTCTATTTTCTTTAAAATATGATGCTGAACCAGATTTTGAAGATATAAATGGTATAAAAGTTTGTAGATATAAAACAAATAAACTGGAATATAAATTGTCTGCTTTGGCATATACATTTCCCTTTTATACTAAGTTGATGCAACCAAGAATAGCACATTTTTTAGAAAATAATGCTATTGATGTAATTCATATACACGATATGCGAATTGCAGATGCTGTATTTAAGACTAATAAAAATTTAAACTTACCAACCGTTTTAGATTTGCATGATAATATGCCAGAAATAATGAAGTTTTATCCGCACTTGCAGAAATTTCCTGGTAAGCAATTAATTTCCCCTAAAAAATGGAAGATTAAGGAAGAAGAGTTTATTGGAAAGGCCACAAATATTATTACAGTTTCACAAGAATTTATTGATGAAGTAGTTGAGCGAACTAAAATTTCAAATGATAAAATTCATTTAGTTCCCAATACTGTTTTGCCATCATTTTATGAAAATGCTGTTATAGATGATAATATCATAAATAGATATAAAGAAAGTTTTGTACTCTTATATTTAGGAGATACAGGCATTAGAAGAGGATTATTAACAGCCATTGAATCGCTTATCCTTTTAAAAGATAATATACCAAATGTTAAATTAGTTATAGTTGGTAAAAATTCAACTGATATCGTTTTAAAGCAGAAAGTTAAAGAGTTAGGCTTAGAAAAATATGTTGATTTTGAAGGTTGGCAAAACGTATCTTTATTTCCTTCGTATATTGTTGCTTCTAATATCTGTATTTCTCCACTCAATAGAAATATTCAGCATGATGTAGCATATGCAAATAAATTATTTCAATATATGAGTTTTGGTAAACCATTACTTGTAAGTAATGCAATTGCACAGAAAAAATTGATTGAACGTGTTCATTCAGGATTGATTCATAAGGAGCAGGATTCAAAAGATTTTTCAGAGAATATAATAAGATTATATGCTGATGAAAATCTTCAAAAAGAACTGGGAGCAAACGGAGAAAAATTTATTAAAGAAGAGTTTAATTGGAATAAAACGGCTGAAGTATTATTAAATTTATACGATAATTTAAAAAATTGAAAGTTTTAATCATCACATATTATTGGCCTCCTGCAGGTGGAAGTGGCGTACAGCGTTGGTTGAAATTTGTAAAGTATTTACAAGATTTCGGAATTGAACCAATTGTTTATACTGTTGATAACCCAAACTATGACGTTGTTGATGCATCACTGATTGATGAGATTCCTGATACGATAACGATTTTAAAACAGCCTATTTTTGAACCAAATAATTTTTTAAAAAAGAAGAGGGTTACAACTGCAAACATGAGTTCTAATCCATCATTTATACAGAAGACTTTACAATATATACGAGGGAATTATTTTATTCCTGATGCGAGAAAATTTTGGGTAAAACCTTCGGTAAAATATTTAACTTCCTATTTAAAAAATAACCCTGTAGATGTTGTTATTACAACTGGTCCGCCTCACAGTATGCATTTAATTGGGATGCGTTTAAAGCAAAAATTGGGTGTAAAATGGTTAGCAGATTTTAGAGATCCAATGTTAAATTTATTTTATAATAATGATTTGTTATTGACAACTACATCAAAAGCAAAATTGAATCAATTAGAGAAAGAAATTTTGTCGAAATCAGATGTTGTTGTTACGGTCAGTAAGCATCTTCAAAAAGAATTTCAAAAACAGATATCAAAAGTAGAAGTCATCACAAATGGATATGATGATGAAGTTTTGATAGAACAAACTTCTTCTTTAGATAAAAAGTTTACGCTATCACATATTGGCTTGTTGCCAACTCAAAGCAATCCAATTGCACTTTGGCAAGTGTTAAAAGAGATTGTGATTGAAAACGAAGAGTTTGCGCAAGATTTACAATTAAATTTTGTTGGAAATAGTTCAAAACAAGTAATTAACAGTTTGAAAGATTTTGATTTGTTGAATCATGCTTCAATAATTGATTATGTTGCACATTCAGAGGCGATACAACTACAAAAAAAAGCACAAGTACTGTTGTTGTTGATTCCTCAAGTAAAAGGTTCAGAGGGCATCATAACAGGAAAAGTATTTGAGTATATAACTTCCAATAGGCCAATCTTGGCGTTAGTACCAAAAGGAAGTGATTTAATTGAAATTATTGAAGGAACAAATACAGGGAGCGTTCTAGAATTTAATGATACGATTAAATTAAAAACAACTATTTTAGAACTTTATAAGAAATATAAAGAAGGTGATTTGAGTGTAGATGCAGTAAATATTGAGCAATATCACAGAAAAAATTTAACTAAAAAGTTAGCCCAAATTTTAACTAAACTCTAATGGGAATTGTATTAAATCAATCTTTTAAAAATACATTAACCCTGATTTTAGGGTTTGCGATTGGCGGTGTAAATGCACTTTTCTTATACACGCGGTTTTTAGAAGTTGATTATTATGGACTTATTATTTTCCTTTTATCTACAGCAAATATAGTATTACCTCTTGTTGCGTTTGGGATGCAACATTCTGTTGTGAAATATTTTTCATCGTATAAAGATAAGATTCAGAAAGATAGTTTATTAACATGGTCTTTAATTTTTCCGTTATTCATAGTTGTTCCAATTGCAGTCATTGGAATATTTGCTTATGGTACTATTTCTGATTGGGTTTCAGAAAGAAATCCTCTTATAAAAAGTTATACCCATTTAATATTTTGGTGCGCAATATTCATGGCGTACTTTGAAGTGTTTTATGCTTGGACCAAAGTGCAATTAGATTCAGTTTTCGGAAATTTTATTAGAGAAATATTTGCGCGTCTATGTGCTTTTATTTTGCTTTTTGCAGTCTTTTTTAAATGGATATCTCCAGAACAGTTTATTTACGGAATTACTATTACATATTTTCTAAGAATGTTAATAACTGTCTCTTATACACATCTCCGAGCCCACGAGACCTCTCTACATCTC
>CAJXUO010000132.1 GCA_913061425.1 uncultured Lutibacter sp. | reverse complement strand
TGTATTAAAAAGTATTAGTATCAATCCGATACTTGAAAATAGGACTCCTATAGATAACATAAGTTTTAAGTGTTTAGTTCTTGTTTCGCCTTTTGATATTCTTCAGGCGTATTAATATTCTGAATATAATGAGTGTCGACCTCTACAATTTCCACATCCGAATTTATCAAAACTTTACGAGGACAAGAATAACCTTGTGACAAATAATTAAGTAAAATCGGATAGGCTTTTGGCTCCCAAATAGTAATTAAAGGTTCTGGAAAATCATTATTTTTCCCTTTTATTGCTGTTGCAATTTTCTTTGGATTTCGATGCTTTAACAACAAATTTATAATCTCATCATCTACAAATGGAAGATCTGTAGCCAACACAAACCAAGCAACATTTGGATTTTTCTGAAATGCAGAACAGATGGCTCCAAAAGGCCCTAAGTTCAAAAATTTATCAGAAATTGTAGGTTTATCATCAATTTTTTGGTCATTTCTTACGGATAGATACACCCCTTTTTCAACTTTATAAGAAATAAATATTTTGCTTAATTGATTGAACAAAAAATCTTGTTGTGACAGACCATGATATTCTAACAGTGCTTTGTCAGTTCCCATTCGTGTGCTTTTGCCTCCTGTCAAAATAAGTGCTTGAACTGGAGGAATCACCTCTTCAATTAATCGATTGATATGTGCTGAAATGGCATCAATCTCATCAATCATATAACAGTTTAGGTTTTGAATAGTTGGAAACTTTTCAATTAAAAAATCGAAATACTTCGAGTCATCATTCATCTTGACAACAAACTGAATATTACTCAACTGATCCAATCTTTTTAATACTGATGCTTCCTTATCATTATCTAAAATTAAGACTTGCTTTTCTCCTTGATAATGGTTTCCATTGATACACACTAAATCGTATTGAGACAATTGAATTCTTGAATTATATGGATTTAAAGATGTTTGATAATTAGCGTCTAAATTTCCTGAATGATGAAATGTAAATGTATCAAAATTTGGCGCTTGAATTTCATCATTATGACTTGCGTCTAAATATGCTATTTTTGATGCTTTTTGATTGTTTTTTGCTATTTTTTGAACTAAATTAGTGATTATTGAGCATTTAACGCCTAAAAATACAATTTCATTAGTTGCATAAACGCCATTATTTCTACGTGCTAATTTGATATGTTTTTGGTGCTTACTCATCAATTTTAATATCAGATTTTCCTCCTGTTTTTTCAATCAATTTTACTTCTTTAATTACCATATTTTGAGAAATTGATTTACACATATCATACACAGTCAAAGCGGTAATACTTGCTCCAGTCAGCGCTTCCATTTCTACACCTGTTTTCCCTTCAATTTCTACAGAACAATTAATTTCTATTTTATTTGTATTGATGATTTTAATATCAATATCTACTCCTTGAATTAGTAACGGATGACACATTGGAATGAGGTCAGATGTTTTTTTAACTGCTTGAATTCCGGCAATAATGGCTGTTTGAAAAACAGGCCCTTTTTTGGTCGTTAATTCATCATTTTTAAAATGAGAAATAATTTCAGCACCCAAAAACATCGTTGCTCTTGCAAGTGCTTTTCTCTTGGTGATTTTCTTATCACCTACATTCACCATTTTTGGTTGACCCTTTTTATTTACGTGCGTAAAGCCCATTTAAATAGTTTTTAGTTGTGAATGTTTAGTTTTTAGTTAGATTCTGTTGAGACGTTTTAACTATTGATGTTAATATTCGTATCAATTCATCAATATCCAAAATTAATGATTTAACGTCTAAATTTGTTAATTCACTTTCTTTTAATAATCGCAACCAATATTTTGTTTCTCTTGCTTCTTTAGATGATATTGACATTTTAGCAGTAAAATCTCTTTTACTTTGTCCAGCTAATGCTTCTTCAATATTAGCGCCAATAGAAGTTCCACTTCTTAACAACTGCTTTGAAATAATATATTCCTTTTCACTTAACAAACTTTTATAAAGCCTAATTATTTTAAGTGAAAACTGAAAACTTTTTTCTTGTACAATACTATTTTTCATAACTCAAAGCTAAACACTTAAAATTAAAAACTCCGATAGTTTAATATCGGAAAAACTTCTCCTTTTTTAAACTCTTTTTTGTCTGCTGGCAATTCTAGAAACGCATCTACTTCAACTAAACTGGCTAAATCACCTGAGCCATTTCCAACGATTGGAATAGCGCACATACTTCCGTTTCTATTCTCCAATTTCACTTGTAAGAAATAGGTCATTGAAGGTTTAAAGGTAACATCATTTGCAAGAATAGCAAGGTTTTGATTTTTAGATTCCAAACCTACAGATGCATCAAACCAAGGATAAAAATATTTTACACAACTCACAAAAGTTGAAATCGGATTTCCTGGGAATGCGAATACAATTGTGCTGTGATTTACTTCGACTCCGCTCAGCAACCGTCGCTCAGAATCCATCTTTTCACCTTTATACACATCCTGTTCACTAATAATAGAAGTGGCAGTGCCACCAAACCAAAAAGGTTTTCCAGGTCTTTGTGCTACTTTATGAAATAGTTTTTCTACACCTAATTCATCTAGCACTTCTGGAATAAAGTCAAATTTTCCTTTACTTACGGCTCCACTAAAAAGCAAGACATCATAACTATCTAAAAACTCATTAATCTTTTCTTTAAGCGCATTTTTATCATCTGTAATATGTGCTGTATCGGCTTGTATTTGTTTTCTTTTAAGTAGCGAAACTAAGGTGTGAACATTTGATCTTCGTATTTGAAACTCTTTTGGTGTTTGACTTACCTCAACCAATTCATCACCAGTTGAAACAATCATAACTCTTGGGTTTTTAGCAACTTTTACGGTTACTTTTCCAACAGTTGCCAAGACTCCAATTTCGGCAGAAGAAATAAGTGTATTTTTTGAAATAAGGAGATCTCCCTTCTTTTTATCACTTCCTTTTTTGTGTATGTTTTTATAAAAAACTAACTCTTCAATAGTTATCGAAGCAATTTGATTTTCAATGGTTGTTTGTTCATACGGAATCACAACATCGCAATTTAAGGGAAGCGTTGCGCCTGTCATTACTTCAATACAATTAGAAGTGTCATTGAGCGTCAATTGGGCACTTCCTGCTGCTTGTATTCCTTCTATTTTAAATGTTCGCTGACCGTTTACAAACGAATTATGGGAAATCGAGATACCATCCATAGACACTCTATTAAATGGAGGAAAATCTCTATCAGCAAAAATTTCTTCTTTTAAAACCCTTCCTAAAGAATCGGCAAAATCAACGTCTTCCACACCAAAATTTTCAGTGTGATTTAATATAATTTTAAGGGCGTTATCTGTAGAAGTTAGTTGAATCGTTTATCTGTTTAATTGTTAAAAAAAAGTTCTCGACTGCGCTCGAACTGACATTATTCCTTATTAATTTTTGATTAAATCATCCTCCAATAGTTGACATACTCTCCGAAACATTTGATTTCCTTGACTTTTCAGCTACAAAGCCATCTTTAGGTTTTTTAGCCACAATAGATACAAACAGTTTCTTTAAATCATCATTACTCGCTCCGTTTCTTATAAAGTCTCGCACATTAAAAACACCATCATCAAACAGGCAGTTCTTAAACATTCCTGTAGACGTAATTCTAATTCTATTACAATCACCACAGATAGTCCGTGTAAAAGCAGGGATAATTCCGAAAGTTCCTTTATACGTATTCACTTTAAAATTACGTGAAGTAGACGATTTTCCATCATCTAATTTCTCAATAGCGTCATACTTCTTTTCTATCTCCGCTAAAATTTTTGTGTAATCCCAAACTTCTTTTCCTTCTTTCAATCCAACACCATTAAATGGCATTTCTTCTATAAATCTGACGGCAATATTTTTGTCTTTAGTCAACTCAACAAAATCTGTAAGTTCGTCAGTATTAATTCCTGATTGGACAACAACATTTAGTTTTAAATTGATCGTGCTATTTTCAAGTAGTTCCAGCGTTTCATAAACTTCGTCAAAAACATCTCTCCGCGTTATTTCTGCAAACTTCTTTTTATCAAGACTGTCGATACTCAAATTGATAGATTTGACTTTTAAACCTTCAATTGTTTTGATATGCTTGCGAATTAAGGCTCCGTTCGTTGTAATATTAATTTCGTCTAACAAATCATTAAAATCAAGCATCTCTAAGAACTTTACAAAGTCTTTTCTTACAAATGGCTCACCTCCTGTCAATCGTACTTTATTCACTCCGAGTTCGCTTAAAACACGTGTAATTCGGTACATTTCTTTAAAAGTCAACAACTCCTTTCTGTCTACAATATCAATTCCGTGTGCAGGCATACAATATTGGCAACGCAAGTTACAACGGTCGGTTACTGCCAATCGCAAATATGTAATTTGCCGTCCAAAATTGTCTATTAATTGATTTTCCATCGTCTAATTAATTCTAGATTTAATATAGTCTAAAATTATTTTTGTTGCTCCGGTATTCTGTGAAATAAACTTTTTTGTGATTTTCCCTTTTTTCGTTCTATCGTCAGCATCAGTAAATAATTCTTTTAACCGATCATTAAACTCATCTTTGTTGTTTACAACAAAACATCCTCCTTCGTTAACCAAATCAATCGCTTCTCTAAACTTAGAGAATTTTGGGCCTATAATAATTGGTATCCCAAAAGTTGCAGGTTCTAAAATATTATGCAATCCTGTTTCAAACCCTCCTCCAACATACGCAATATCGGCATAACTATAAATTTTAGTTAGTATTCCAATAGTATCAATAAGAAATACGTGCGCTTCCTTTAAATTTTGCTTCTCTTTTTCAGAAAACAACACTATTTTTTTATTGATAGCCTTTTGCAATTCTTTTATTTCTTTAGAATTGATATTGTGTGGCGCTATGATAAATTTTTCGCTTGCTGAAGCCTTGTTATTTATATAATCTACAATTAATTCTTCATCTTCCTGTCTCTTATACACATCTGACGC
>CAJXUO010000131.1 GCA_913061425.1 uncultured Lutibacter sp. | reverse complement strand
ATTGTAAGGTATAAAATTTGAAATCCTTTATCTATTAATATCATTTTTTTTGATTGAGCAATACTTAAAAACAATTAACTTTCAAAAAATCAACAATCAAATTGTGATTACTTTGTAACAAATTAATCATAATGAATAAAACTGTAATCATACAAGGAAGTTCTAAAAGTAATGGTGATACCAATACTGTTGTGAACTATTTAAATACAACCAATCAGTTTGATATAATTGATTTGAATACCAAATCTATTGGCCATTTTGACTATGACTTTAAGAACGCTAATGATGATTTCTTAGAAATAATGAAAGAGGTTATAGAAAAATATGACACTATAATATTTGCTACGCCAGTCTATTGGTATAGTATGAGTGGAATTTTAAAAGTGTTTTTTGATCGAATTTCTGATTTATTAAAAACAGAAAAAGATATTGGACGTAAACTAAGAGGCAAAAATATGGCAATGATAAGTTGTAGTAATGCAAATGATTTAAAAGAGGGTTTTTCTATGCCATTCATAGAATCTGCAAATTATCTTGGAATGAATTATTTAGGAAATATGCATGCTTGGGTTGGAGATGGAGACATAAATATAGAAGCAAAGAAATTGATTGAAGATTTTAGAAATAAATTCTAATAAAAAATCCCGAGGTTAACTCGGGATTTTTTTATACTATTTACTTGCAAATAGTTTTATATCGTTTTCAGAAACTTCAGTTTCTCCTAAAATGATTAAACGTTCAATAACGTTTCTTAATTCTCTAATATTTCCTGTCCAATCATATTCTTGCAACAACTTAATTGCTTTATTGGAAAATGTTTTTACTGCAGTTCCTTGTTCTTCAGCAATCTTGGAAGCGAAGAAATTAATCAACAATGGAATATCGTCTCTTCTGTCATTCAATGAAGGAACTTTAATCAAAATTACTGCTAAACGATGGTATAAATCTTCTCTAAAACGACCTTCAGCAATTTCTTTTTTCAAGTCTTTATTGGTTGCTGCAACAACACGAACATTGACTTTAATATCTTTATCACTTCCTACTCTACTTATTGTACTCTCTTGTAAAGCACGTAAAACTTTGGCTTGCGCAGACAAACTCATATCTCCAATCTCATCTAAGAAGATCGTTCCGCCATTGGCTGCCTCAAACTTTCCTGCTCTATCTTTATTAGCGCCAGTAAAAGATCCTTTTACATGACCAAACAATTCACTTTCTATCAATTCTGACGGAATTGCAGCACAATTCACCTCAATCATTGGTGCTTTAGTTCTATCACTTTTTTCATGAAGCCAATGAGCGACTAATTCTTTTCCAGTTCCATTTGGCCCTGTAATTAAAACACGCGCATCAGTTACGGCAACTTTTTCAATAATTTCTTTTATATGAGCAATGGCTTTACTCTCACCAATCATTTCATATTTCTTGCTTACTTTTTTCTTTAACCGCTTGTTTTCAACAACCAATTCTTTTCTATCTAAAGCATTGCGAACAGTATTCAATAATCTATTTAAATCTGGCGGTTTAGAAATATAATCGAAAGCACCTAAACGCATTGTGTTTACAGCAGTATCCAAATCTCCGTGTCCAGAAATCATGACCATTGGAATTTCGGGTTTAATCAGTTTTGCTTTTTCCAAAACCTCAACACCATCCATTTTAGGCATTTTAATATCACATAAAACCAAATCGTAATCGTTGTTTTTTATCTTCTCGATTCCTTCCAATCCATCTTCAGCCTCTTCTACTTCGTACGAATCATTTTCTTCAGAAATAATTTTTTTCAACACTCTTCTAATTGCTGATTCGTCTTCTATGATCAATATCTTTGCCATATTTTTTGTCATTCGTTGATTATAATTTCAATTCTTTAGTATTGAAATCAAAAACTCTGCCGTTATTTACTAATGATATGTACATCTCTTTGAGGAAATGGTATTTGAATATTATTTTCTCTGAATTTTTTATCTATTTCAAAACGAATTTCACTTTTAGGAACTGCCGCAACAAAACTATCCTTTAATGTAAATATCAACTTGAATTCCAATGCGCTATCTCCAAAATTTGTAAACAAAACCATTGGAGCAGGATGATGGTATACTTTTGGATGAGATAATGCTACGTCGAGTAAAATAGATTTGACTAATTCTGTATCACTTCCATACGCAACACCAACTTGAACGTTTTCTCTTGTCTCCGAACCATTTTGGGTCCAATTATATAAACTATTAGTTAGGTACAAATGATTCGGTATAACTAGTACTTTATTATCAAATGTTACAGCTCTAGTTGTTCGCAATTTTATTTCATCTACTCTACCAACTTTACCGTCTAATTCAATGATATCTCCAACATGTACAGATTGATCAACTAGAATAAATATTCCTGAAATGATATCTTGAAAAAAGGTTTGCAAAGCCAAACCAATACCAATTAGTATAGCTGTTGAAGCGGCTAGTATTGCTGTAAGGTTTATCCCTGCAGTATTAAAAGTAATTAATAAAATAATTAAATAAATTAACCATCTTAAATAACTAAATATTGATACAAATTTGATTTTATCTTCTTGAGGTAGTTTCCTAGAAACTAATTTGCGTATTAACCTCAAACCTAATGAGGCTAAAATTAATGCAACAATTACAAACAATAACGCTTTTACATTTAACTGTATCTTATTGCTAAATATGAATGTGTAATCTAAAAAGTTGTTTATTTTTTCCATAATCTAATATTTCATCCATTTATATAATTCTTTATAGGTTGGTTTTTTTCCATGCATCAAAATTCCAACTCTATATATCTTTGCTGCCAACCAAAGTACAACCAAAAATGTTATAATTAACAATATCATTGAAATAGCTATTTCCCACCAAGGTACTCCAAAAGGAATACGCATTAACATTACAATAGGAGATGTAAACGGTATCATAGAAAAAACTATGGCTATTGTTCCATGTGGATCACCAATTACTGATGAAAAACCAACATAAACACCTAACATGAGTGGTAAAATTACCGGCAACATAAACTGCTGAGTGTCGGTTTCATTATCAACAGCAGCACCAATTGCTGCATAAATTGAACTGTATAATAAATATCCTCCTAAAAAATAAAATATGAATAAGAAAAACATAGAAGTAATTGGTAATTTCCAAAACTCCTTTATAATAAATTGAGTGTCATTTTCAACGGCAGTTTTAATAACTTCTATTTGTTCAGGTGAACCTTGCATACTGCTCACGTTGGATGTTAAATCTACACCAAAGACTAACGAAGAAACAATTATTAAAACAAACAGTACAATACTCCATATAAAAAACTGTAACAATCCAGCAGAAGCTGTTCCAATAACTTTCCCTAACATTAATTGAAACGGTTTTACTGAAGAAATAATTATTTCTATAATTCTACTCGTTTTTTCTTCAATCACACTTCTCATCACCATATTCCCATAAATAATAATAAGCATCATTAATAAATATCCTGCTGCAATTCCAAAACCAATTTTTAATTCATTAATAAGTTTAGACGTTCTTTCTCCAGAGAAATTGGAAAGATTTACATCTACACTTACTTTTGAACTATTCAATTTTTCAATATCAATTCCTAAACGCTTTCTTTTTAATGTTTGTAACTTTGTAGTAATAGTTTGTTCAATACCTGCAATCATAATCAAGTTCGGAGAATCTTCAGAATAAAAATGGATATTCTTTGAGATTGAGTCTATTCCTGTATTCTTTGGGATATACAACAATCCATAATGATCACTCTCTTTAGTTATGGCTTTTGCAGTTTCTAAATCAACATTAAAAAGATTGACAAATGAAATTGTTTTATCATCCTTAAAATCCTCGTCAGAAAATAATTTTGAAGCATCTACATACGCTACAGTTCTAGATTGTTCTAAACTCGTTTTGGTCAAAAAAGCAACTAAAGAAATCATACCGACCATTAATATAGGACTCAAAAAAGTCATAATAATAAAGGTCTTATTACGAACTTTAGCAATAAACTCTCGTTTTATTATCAGTTTAAGTTTATCCATTATTTATATTCTGATTTACGGCTTTTATAAAAATTTCATTTGCGTCTGGTATTACCTCAGCAAAATGAGTAATCGTTCCTTTGGTGGATAAGTAATTTAACAAATCGTTTGATGAAGTTTGATTTCCAAGATTTATTTTCAATGCCAATTCGTTATCTAAAGTCTTTAAAGTAGCTGGCAATAATTTAAATTTTTCTGTAATTTCCTTTTTTACCAATTCATTATTTGAAGTGTGTAATGCAACATTAAATGTATTGGACTTAAACTCTCGTTTTATATCACTAAGTTTTCCATCCAAAATCTTATTCGATTTATCAATAAGCGCAATGTACTCACATAATTCCTCAACTGATTCCATTCGATGTGTAGAAAAAATAACTGTTGAACCTTGATTTCTTAACTCCAGAATCTCATCTTTGATTAAACTTGCATTAATTGGATCAAAACCACTAAAAGGTTCATCAAAAATTAAGAGTTTTGGCTGATGCATGACCGTTATAATAAATTGCACTTTTTGAGCCATCCCTTTTGAAAGTTCTTGAACTTTCTTATTCCACCAATCTCCTATATCAAATTTATCAAACCAATATTTCAGTCGTTTTTTCGCTTCAGATTTAGACAATCCTTTCAATTGCGCCAAATACAAAGCTTGCTCTCCAACCTTCATGCTTTTATAAAGACCTCTTTCTTCGGGCAAATAGCCAATATGCTGTATATGTTTTTGACTCAGCTCTTCTCCATCCAAAAAAATAGAACCACTATCTTGCATTGTAATCTGGTTGATAATTCTAATTAGAGAAGTTTTTCCCGCTCCATTTGGACCAAGAAGCCCAAAAATACTTCCATTAGGTACAGATATAGATACGTTATTTAATGCAGTATAATCTCCATATTCTTTAACTATATTCTTTACTACTAATAAATTACTCCTGTCTCTTATACACATCTCCGAGCCCACGAGACCTCTCTACATCTC
>CAJXUO010000130.1 GCA_913061425.1 uncultured Lutibacter sp. | reverse complement strand
ATAAACAATATTAGAATTTTCTGGGTGTACAATAATTCTTCCAATATGTTCTGAAATTTTCAAACCCATATTTTCCCAACTACTTCCTCCATCAAGAGATTTGTAGACACCATCTCCATAAGATACTGAACGTTGATTATTATTCTCTCCTGTTCCCACCCAAATTACATTACTATTGTTTGGATCAATAGTAATACAACCTATAGAATATGACCCTTCATTATCAAATATTGGCGCAAACTCAACTCCAGAATTAATAGTCTTCCAGACTCCTCCAGCTGAAGAAGCCACATAATATTCAAATGGATTATTAGGATTTACAGCAACATCAGAAATACGTCCAGATGTTAATGAAGGCCCTATACTTCTCCATTTAAGGCCCTCAATTTTTATCTCGTCCAAAGGCTGTACATCGTCTTTTTTTGTTTTTTGAGCTTGTGTATATTGAAAACTTAAAAAAAGGATTAGAAATGTGAAAATAGTTGATTTTTTCATTATGATTTTATTTATTTATTTATTTAGCAATAGATAATTAACTGTCAGAACAATAATTTAAGATGCGTTTTTATTTAATAAAACGATATCTTATACTAAGCGAAGTTATCATTTTTAAAGCACAAATTCAAGCCAAGTTATCCACAAAAAAACTGAAAAAAGTTTATTATTTATAACTATAAACATCCTATAGATATTTTCGAACTTTTAATTATCTTTGTGACTTCTAAAAAATTGAAGTAAGATATTATGTTTAATAATTTAAGTGATAAGTTAGATAAAGCGCTCCATGTTCTTAAAGGACACGGAAAAATTACAGAAGTAAACGTTGCAGAAACATTAAAAGAAGTACGTAGAGCACTTTTAGATGCCGATGTAAACTTTAAAATAGCCAAAGAGTTCACCAAACGTGTTCAAACAAAAGCCTTAGGACAAGATGTATTAACATCTTTAAATCCTGGTCAGTTGATGGTAAAGCTTGTTAAAGACGAGTTAACCGAATTAATGGGAGGCGAAACTGTTGGGCTAAATCTTGGTGATTCACCAACTGTAATCCTAATGTCTGGTTTACAAGGTTCTGGTAAAACAACTTTTTCTGGGAAATTGGCAAATTACTTAAAAACTAAAAAAAATAAGAATGTTTTATTAGTTGGTTGTGATGTATATCGTCCTGCCGCAATAAATCAATTACAAGTTGTTGGAGAACAAATAGGTGTTGAAGTATATGCAGAAGTTGGAAACAACAATCCTGTAGAGATTTCTAAAAATGCTATCAAACATGCAAAGTCTAACGGAAATAATGTTGTAATTATAGATACAGCAGGTCGTTTGGCAGTTGATGAAGAGATGATGAAAGAAATCTCTAATATTCACAAAGCAGTATCTCCACAAGAGACATTGTTTGTTGTAGATTCTATGACAGGTCAAGATGCTGTGAATACTGCAAAGACCTTTAATGATATTTTAAATTTTGACGGCGTTATATTAACTAAGTTAGATGGTGATACACGAGGTGGAGCAGCATTATCGATAAAATCGGTAGTTGATAAGCCAATTAAATTTATAGGAACTGGAGAGAAAATGGAAGCAATTGATGTTTTCCATCCAGATCGTATGGCTGAGCGTATTCTAGGAATGGGAGATGTTGTTTCTCTTGTAGAACGTGCTCAAGAACAGTATGACGAAGAAGAGGCTCGTAGAATTCAAAAGAAGATTGCGAAAGATCAGTTTGGTTTTGATGATTTCTTAAAACAAATACAGCAAATCAAGAAAATGGGAAATATGAAAGATCTTGTTGGAATGATTCCTGGTGCTGGAAAAGCAATGAAAGATGTTGATATTGATGATGATGCATTTAAAGGTGTTGAAGCTATTATTCATTCAATGACTCCAAAAGAACGAAGTGAACCTACTACAATAAATGCGAGTAGAAAAAAACGTATTGCAAAAGGTTCTGGAACAAGTGTTCAAGAAGTGAATCAGTTAATGAAGCAATTCAATCAGATGAGCAAAATGATGAAGATGATGCAAGGAGGTGGCGGAAGAAAAATGGCGCAGATGATGAAAGGAATGGGACAATAAAAATTACACATCAAACAATGATAATTCTAGACGGTAAAAAGACATCTGCAGATATTAAAGAAGAAATAGCTTTAGAAGTTGCTGAATTAAAAAGAAGAGAAGATATTATTCCACATTTAGCTGCAGTAATTGTAGGTAGTGACGGAGCAAGTATAACCTATGTAAATGCCAAAGTGAAAGCTTGCGAACGTGTAGGTTTTGAATCTTCTTTAATCCGTTTACCAGAAAACACTTCAGAAGAAGAGTTGCTAAATGAAATCAACATTTTAAATGTTGATAAAGATATTGATGGATTCATTGTACAACTTCCTTTACCTTCTCATATCGACGAACAAAAAATAATAATGGCTATCGATCCAGATAAAGATGTTGATGGATTCCACCCAACCAATGTTGGCAAAATGGCGCTGAACTTGCCTACTTTTATTTCTGCAACACCTGCTGGTATTTTAGAATTATTAGATAGATACAATGTTGAGACTTCTGGAAAACATGTAGTTGTAATTGGGCGTAGTCATATTGTAGGAAGTCCAATGAGTATTTTATTATCTCAAAAAAGAAAAATAGGAAATGCAACTGTTACGCTTACACATAGTAGAACCCAAAATTTAAAAGAAATCACTTTACAAGCTGATATAATTATAGTTGCTTTAGGAGTTCCTGAATTTTTAAAGGCAGATATGGTTAAAAATCATGTTACTATTATTGATGTTGGGATTACTCGCGTTCCAGATTCTCGTAAAAAAAGTGGTTACCGCCTACTTGGTGATGTAGATTTTGAAGAAGTTTCAAAAAAAGCTGCATTTATCACTCCAGTTCCAGGAGGAGTTGGACCTATGACAATTGCTATGCTTTTAAAAAACACATTAATAGCTTGTAAAAACAACCTTTAATTAATATTAATTGCTTCCGCTTTTTGTTTTTTACGCAACTGCTTTATAGTTAACGTACTTCCGTCATGGCTCCATCCAGGAGGTGCAAAAGCATACATAAACTTATGATGCCAATTTGAAGACTTCTTCATGTCGCGCCAAATATCTTTGTATTCATGTGTAAGAATTACTAAAGGATTATATGAATTTGGTTCATGCGTCACACCATATTCAATCTCAATAGTATTATCTAGTTCTTTCCATGTTCCAAAAACTTTATCAAAAATATTTAAAAAACCTCCATGGTTTTTATCCATATATTCTTCATTTCGAGCATGATGCACTTGATGCATTGTATGTGTGTTAAATATTTTTTCTATAAACCCCATTTTAGGAACATAAACTGTATGCAATTGAAATTGCCACAATGCTTCTATTCCTAAACAAAATATGATCATTCCAACCGGAAAACCGATTGCTGGCATCCACAAATAAAATAATGGTTTATATATAATTGTAAACCATCCATTTCTTACGGCTGTACCTAAATTAAAATTATCTGATGAGTGATGAACAACATGAGCAGCCCATAAAAAACGTATATTATGATTTTGACGATGAAACCAGTAATAACTAAAATCATCGGCTAATTGACACAGCAACCATACATACCAAGCGTATCCAAAAGAGTTCCATCCCATTATATTTACATGAACTCCGTCTACAAGTGGATTAAAAATATCATAAATAAAATTAAAAAGTAATGCTACAGTAACAATTTTAATAAGTGGAGCCAAAATTGAAGAACCAATTCCCATTAACAAACTCGCTTTCAACTCTTTCCAATCATATAAAGAATGATGATCTTCATCGTGCCTACTATAAACTAATTCTAATAAAATAAACGCAAGAAAACATGGAACACCGTATACTAAAGGATTGTCAAAACTCATTATGAAATACTCATTTTAATAGAATAATTGTTGTAAAAAATCTTGACCAAGATAAAATAAAAATTTTGTTATCCGATTAACATTTAATGTAATTATCAGCCTTTTCTAACACCTGAAATTTTTGATAAACTTCCTGTAATTTATTTACTCCTCTCTATGAACTTTATCCATAGAAAATGCAGGCATACAAATAGCAATATATTCACATTCAGCTTTAAAAGGGTTTGAATATTGAACTCGTGTCCCTTTTTGAATTTTAATAGATTCTCCAACGCTTAATATGATTGTTTCACCATCAATAATAAATTGTTTCTGACCTTTAACAATGATTGTATATTCATCAAACTCTGGAGTTTGAAAAGGCTCACTCCAATTAGATGGCGCAACCATTCTTGCAACACTTATATCAGAGCGAATACTTGCTAATCCAAAATGTTCTTCAATCAATTTACCATCAGTAGTTGGAACTACAAAGGGTGATTTTTGAATGTGGAATTTTTTAGACATCTTAATCAAACCAAATTGTAAAGTGATTAATTTTTGCTAAATCTGGGATTTGCTCCAAAACCACTTTTTGTTGACTATACTCATTTACACCAATATCTTTTTTTCGCATAGATAAAGTTGCATTTAGCTCATCTATATATAAAGTAGCCGAAGACAAAGAAGTTTCGACTTTATTTATCATATAATTTAAGTTAATTTCTTTAAATGGTGTTTGAAGTGACACGTCTTTTTCTGTTTTAAATTGCGAAGCCATTACTTCAACATATTTAATCTGTGAAGTAGAATCATGTTGCTTTTTTGGAACAATCGTTACTAAATGTTTTCCTTCTTTAGAATAGATTAAGTATTTATCATCATCTTGAATATACTTTGTGTCTTCACCTCCTAGTTCACCTTCGCTTAATCGAACTACTACAGAATCTTTACTATACAATTCATTAATGTCAGCAATTGTATGTTGATTTGAGATAACTCCTACTCTATTTTTGCCAATCAGAAATTGATTCTCTTTAGAACATTTTACAAATAATAATGAAATGAAAAGGATGATTGTAAGTTTATATATGTTTTTCAAGTTTAAATAAATTTTAGTCTGTCTCTTATACACATCTCCGAGCCCACGAGACCTCT
>CAJXUO010000129.1 GCA_913061425.1 uncultured Lutibacter sp. | reverse complement strand
CTCTCTATTCGTCGGCAGCGTCAGATGTGTATAAGAGACAGAACCAAATCACCTTTGAATTCAGAAACCAGCTCTTTAAGGCTTTTTCCTTTAAATTTTCCGTTTGAAACAATTGAAGTATCTCCTTCAATATCAGATATCTCCCAACTCTCTCCAATATTATTCTTGTCAGATATTTTGTGAAGTAAACGCATTAGTTTATCTCCTCCCCAAATTTTTTCTTTTAATATTGGGCTAAATTTAATTGGATAATCTAAACTCATTTACAAACCTTTATTTAAAATTTTAAGAGATTCTTCAATATGTTTTTCTGCACCAAATTGACTATTAAATCTCATTTTTACAATTCCAGACACATCAATAACAAAGGTCATTCTTCCTGGAAGAAATCCGAAAACACTACTCGGAACACCAAATTTCTTTCTTATTTCACCTTTATAATCCGATAATAATGTGAAAGGTAAATTATATTTTTTAGCAAATTTCTCGTGTGATTTATGTCCATCAGAACTGATTCCAATAACGTCTACACCTTTGTCTTGAAAATCTTGATATTGATCTCTAAAAGCACAAACTTCTCGTACACATCCTGGAGTAAAATCTTTTGGGTAAAAGAAAATTACTAATGGCTTTTTACCAATAATCTGTTCTATTGAAAAATCATTATTATCCTGATCTTTCAAACTAAATAGTGGCGCTTTATCTCCTACCTTTATCATATTCCTCTCTATTCACCTGAATATACCACAAAGTTTCGTGGCGTTTCATAAAGTGTGATTGAAAGTTCTAATTTACTTTCAATTTTGTTTCTTAATATATTCCAAATCATTACTGCTATATTCTCGGCAGTAGGATTTAAAGTTTTAAACTCTTCTATTTCTTCATTCAAATTTTTATGATCTAATTTCTCTTCTATTTCAACCTCAATTAAATCTTTTAAAATTTTCATATCCATTACAAACCCAGTTAATGGATTTATATCTCCTTTTACAGAAACAATTAATTCATAATTGTGTCCGTGATAATGCGGATTCGCACATTTTCCAAAAACGGTAGCATTTCGAGCATCGCTCCACTCACCATTATATAAACGATGTGCTGCGTTAAAATGTGCTTTTCTATGTACAGTTACTTTTGGCATTGCTATTCTTTTATAAAATTATAATATTTATCAAAAATGATTCGAAACCAAACTGTGTAAATTTTGGGCTGTAATTCCATATCAACTTTTATTTCTTCTAAAGGCATCCATTTATAAGTTTCAACTTCCTCTTTGTTTATAGTTGCAGTTCCATTATATTTTCCAATCATCACATGATCTAACTCATGCTCTGTTAATCCGTTTTCAAAGGGTGCTTTATAAATAAATGTAAAGACCTCTTCTAATTCGCATTCAAAGCCCATTTCTTCTTGTAACCTACGTTTACCAGCCTCTAAACTAGCTTCTCCATCTCTTTGGTGACTACAGCAAGTATTGGTCCACTCTAAAGGAGAATGATACTTTTCTGATGCTCTTTGCTGTAACATCAATTCACCATTGTCATTAAAAATAAAAACTGAAAAAGCACGATGTAAAACAGCTTTCTTATGAGCTTCCATTTTTGGCATCAACCCAATTTGGTTGTCATTTGTATCAACTAATATTACTTGCTCTTCTGTCATTCCTTTTTATAAGTTACAAATATAGAAAAAGCATTACAATTGTTATTATTACTGGTTGATAATGTAGTTTTTTACAGCCGATTATAAATTTATAATAATGTCAAATTAGGCTCGACTAGACACGCTTATCACAAATGTCACCTCAGCACAGTCGAGAGTTTTTTTACATCTCCTAAAACAGCGTAATAAATATGAAATTATTTAATAAAGCCAGAGTTTGCACCTAAAAAACTAATCTAATTAAATGGTGTCTAAATCAATTTTTACAGATTTAAGTTGATTCTTACCATTTATAGAAACCGTCCAAACCATATATGCAAAACCATCCAAAATTTCTAATTGTGGTACGCCTGTACTTCTTCCTGAATTAATTTCTGAAACCGTAATTCCTTTAGAAACCATCCCGTTTTTAGCAACTTTTTTACATCGTAAATAAGTACCCATATCATCAGTTTCCATATAACTTACCAAAACCTCATTATCATTTACAAAAGCAACATCTACTCTTCCAATAGCATCTGCATCATTTAAAACGATAGGCTCTATAAAAGTTGAACCTGACAAAAAAGAAACTTTCACTTTAGGATTTCCCTCTGCGGCTGTGAACCAAGCTGTTGTAGTATTTATTCTATTTGAAACGACTTTTGGCCCATTTACAGGGCAACCATTTATTTCCCAATTATCATTATAAACAACAACTGGATGTGTCCATTCGTTATTAAGTTTTTGAGAGAAATAAATATCTCTAATTTCTTTATTACTCCTGTCTCTATAAACAATCATTGGCCCATTCTGTGTCATAGTAATAGAAGTCTGACAGCAATCACAAGTACTACTATCCAATTCAGTTTCGTTAGAAACAATCCCATCTTTAGAAACTTCTGCTGTTCTAATTGTCATTGCTTTATGATGACTTTCTTTCATTTCCTTCACTGTATTTCTACCGTCCAACCAAGTAATTAAAAAGCCGTTGTTTTCATTGGGAATCACACTTACAAAACCATGTTCTGCTTTCATTCCGTCAGTATTCAATAAAAAATTCTCTTTGATAATTTCTCCATTCAGTTTTCGAAGATTCAAAACTACATCATAGGTATAAGTTCCCATTACAGATTTTCGTAAATGACTCGTTAATAATACATCTCCATTTGTAGCATTTGCCGGGAAATCAGCCCAATTTACAAACCAATCTTCACCAGATGTTATTGTTGTTGGTTTTTTCCAAGAATCATTTTCTAACTGACTATACAACAAGGTCGCCTCTTTTCCTCTAATAGAACTTACCCAAGAAAGTGATAACTTTCCGTCTTGCGCTACTAGGTTTGGCTCTGCATTATTAATTCCATAATCAAAAGGAATCTCAGTAATTACCAACTCTTTTTTTGAGCAACTTGCAAGTACAACTACTCCTAAAATCAACATACTTAATTTCTTCATTTGATATTTTTTAATTTGTCTATCATTTTTTTTGAATTCCATTGAACCGCCCCAATAATTTCATCCGCTTTTACACCTCTTTCATTATAAATAAATGTAGTTGGCAAGGCATAAATACCGAATGAGGTATTTGACTTTGTAGATTTTAAAAAGATAAAATCGTAATTTGTTTTCTTTTTGAATTCTGATATCTGTTCTTGAGACTCATCAGAAATCAAAAGAAAAATATAGTTGTCTTTTGCCAATTCTTTTTGTGCTTCTAATAAATCTGGCATTTCTTTTTTACAAGGCGCACACCAAGTTGCCCAAAAATTAACCAACACCTTTTTTCCAACAAACAGAGACATCTCTACAGATTCTCCATTTAAATCTACAATATTAGAGATGCTCTCCAATGTTTCTGTTTTTTTCTGAGAGTTCCCTTTTTCTGCTTTTTTACAAGCAAAAAATAATAGAAGAACTAATAAAAACATTCCATTTTTCATAATTCAAATTTAATGAGTATAAATTAATTAATTGCATATTTTGCAATTAAAATACTTCCGCTTTTATCAGTCTGAAATTTAAAAACAGTAGAATAAATCGTACATTTGCACCTCAAATTTTGTAGATGAGTTTTTTAAAAGAATTAGAGCGCAGAAGAACTTTTGGTATTATTTCGCATCCAGATGCTGGTAAAACTACATTGACTGAAAAACTATTACTTTTTGGTGGTGCAATAAAAGAAGCAGGTGCAGTAAAAAACAATAAAATAAAAAAGGGAGCAACTTCCGATTTTATGGAAATTGAGCGTCAGCGTGGAATTTCTGTGGCAACTTCTGTCCTTGCGTTTATCTATAAAGACAAAAAAATAAATATTCTTGATACTCCTGGACATAAAGATTTTGCAGAAGATACTTTTAGAACTTTAACTGCTGTAGATAGTGTTATTGTTGTAATTGACGTTGCAAAAGGTGTAGAAGCACAAACTGAAAAATTAGTTGAAGTTTGTAGAATGCGTAAAATTCCAATTATTGTTTTTATTAATAAATTGGATAGAGAAGGAAAAGATGCATTTGATTTATTAGACGAAGTTGAGCAAAAATTAGGATTAAGAGTGACTCCTTTAAGTTTCCCAATTGGTATGGGTTATGACTTTAAAGGAATCTACAATATTTGGGAGAAGAAATTAAATCTTTTTTCAGGCGATAATAAACAGACCATTTCTGAAGGAATTGAATTTAGTGATTTAGAAACTCCTCAACTAGACGAAATAATTGGCGAAAAAGCCGCAGATACGCTACGAGAAGAATTAGAGATGGTAACAGAGGTTTATCCGAAGTTTAACAAAGAAGAATACTTACAAGGAGATTTGCAGCCTGTATTTTTTGGTTCGGCTTTAAATAATTTTGGAGTAAAAGAATTGTTAGATTGTTTTACTGAAATTGCTCCTACTCCTCAACCAAAGATGGCTGAAGAGCGTTTAGTTGATTCAAAAGAAGAAACATTATCAGGATTTGTTTTTAAAATTCACGCTAATATGGATCCTAAACATAGAGATCGATTGGCATTCATAAAAATTGTTTCTGGAACATTTAAAAGAAACGCTCCATATCTACATGTAAGAAACGGAAAAAAAATGAAGTTTTCGAGTCCAAATGCTTTCTTTGCAGAAAAGAAAGAAATTGTAGATGAATCATTTCCTGGAGATATTGTAGGACTACATGATACTGGTAATTTTAAAATTGGAGATACATTAACTGAAGGTGAAGAATTGAATTTCAAAGGAATTCCAAGTTTCTCTCCAGAACATTTTAGATATGTAAACAATGCTGATCCAATGAAATCTAAACAATTGCAAAAAGGATTGTTGCAATTGATGGATGAAGGTGTAGCGCAGTTATTTACACTAGAAATGAATGGTCGTAAGGTTATTGGTACTGTTGGTGCACTTCAATATGAAGTAATTCAATACC
>CAJXUO010000128.1 GCA_913061425.1 uncultured Lutibacter sp. | reverse complement strand
TACCATCTCTAGTTTCTACATTAGTATACTTTCCATCAACTTTAAGGTTAGAGAGTGATACGGAAGCATATAATCCACGTCCTTTAGTATTAAAGTATATATTTAAACCACCTTCAATGTAGTTGACTTTTACTTCAGCATCTTCTTCATTTACGTTAAATTTTGAATAATCTGCAAAAAGTGCAATTCTGTTATTAAGTAAAGGAGTTACAAATTCAATATTACCAGCAACAATATCTGGAAGACCAATTTTCACACCAACTCTAATAGGATTAATGTCAATAGGGTTTTCTTTTTTTTATTGTTCTTGTGAGAAAGCAAGACTACCGATAAGTAGCATACATAGCAAACTAATCTTTTTCATAATGTGGGGTTTTAAAATTAAACAACTAATATATGAAAAATTATTTACTGAAGAATAACAGTTTGATTGCAACAACCAACATTAAAACTCCGAATATTTTTTTTAGGATGACTTCGTCTATTTTTAAGGCAAATTTCGACCCTATAAAACCACCAATAATAAAGACTGTAGAGGCAATTAAGGCCATTTTCCAATCTACTTCACCAGCCTTATGATAGTTGTATACTGCTAAAAAAGTAACAGGAGGAAGCATTACTGCTAAGCTCATCCCTTGCGCATTGTGTTGAGACATGCCTAAGAGAAAAACAAATAAAGGAACCATAATAATTCCACCTCCAATTCCTATAAGTCCACTTAAAAGACCTGCGCATAATCCAATAATTATTAAAAAAAGTATAGTTGATGTTGTCATTTTGGTTTTCATTTATTGTGGAAGTTTGATGTAATATTTTTTACGAGAAGCATTGTTTAATTTATTTTCTCTTAACCAAGGATTATGAATTTTCAATGTTTTATAATTTGTTCCGAATTGTTGAGCAAATGCAGCAATATTTGTAATTACAGTATCAATTTCAACTGTTTTTGTCGATTCTAAATTGTATAAATCACTTTGATCATAAATAAAACCATACTTATCAGGATGCGTCATAATTTCTTTTAAAGCAATAATTCTTAAGACATATCTTGATGTTTCTTCACCTAATAATAAATCATAATAGTTATTTACTTTCTGAGTTTTTAATCTTTTTGAAATTCCGTGATTTCCAGCGTTATATGCAGCGGCAGCCAAAGTCCAAGAACCTAATCTGTCTTTTGCTTTCTGTAAATAATCACAAGCTACTTTAGTAGCTTTTTCAAGATGATATCGTTCATCAACATTCCCATTAACTTCCAATTCATTTTCTCTTGCAGTCGCTTTCATAATTTGCCAAAATCCACTTGCTCCTGCAGGAGATTGAGCATTCTGCAAACCACTTTCAATAACGGCTAAGTATTTGAAATCGTCTGGAATACCATGTTCGGCTAAGATTGGTTCAATAATTGGAAAGTATTTGTTTGCTCTTTTTAGCATTAGTAAACCATTTGATTGCCAATATGTGTTTACCAATAATTCGCGGTCAATTCGCTCTTTAATATCTGGTTTTTCTAAAGGAACTTTTTCTCCTGAAAAATTTATTCCTTCAGGAATTTTTAGTGCTTTTATCTCGTAGAGTTCACTCGTGTTTTTATCAGATTGCGTTTTTGTATCTCCTTTTTTTATTTCAACTGTATTTTGAGTAGCATTAATTAATACTCCAGAAATGAGTACAATGCTTAAAATTACTAAAAACTTCATTGGCTTATTCATATATCACTTTTTTTTGGGATACTCAATAATACTAATTTTATTGAATGAATGAACTTCGAAAATAAATAATTTTCACAGAGTTGTCAACTAAAACTGA
The DNA here is from genome assembly GCA_913061425.1 of uncultured Lutibacter sp. Classification (GTDB taxonomy): domain Bacteria; phylum Bacteroidota; class Bacteroidia; order Flavobacteriales; family Flavobacteriaceae; genus Urechidicola. The sequence continues at coordinate 3,292 of CAJXUO010000128.1, read as the reverse complement.
AGTTTTTCTGCTAATAAAGTGGTGATTTTAGAGGCTTTTGTTAAAACCATGATGTGAGAACCATTTTTTATTCCGATACAGTCTTTAATATGTTTTATTGGGAAAATATGATCGTCAGTTCCATGAAGATGAATAACGTTTTCTAAAGTTTCTTTTTGTTGCCAATGTAAGACATTGTAGACGGCCCATTTTAAATATGTTTCATCTCTTAACGATAAGTATATTTGATATTGTTCAATCCTTTTTTTAGCCATTTTCCCAAACGTATAACTCATGAAGTTCTCAATGGTTGTAATACTATTTGAAGGAAATAATTTATATACTCTTGAGAGTTTCGCAAATTTTAAGCGTTTAGGTAATTCATTTGAATTTTTAACACTAGAAATTATAATTATTTTTTTTGGATTGATAATTTTACTCATTTCTTGCACCATGACTCCACCAAAAGAAACACCCAATAATACTACATTATCTTCTTTTATGTTTTTACACATACGTTTTGCATAATGTTCAATTGTTTCATTGATAGACTCTGGAATTAACCATTCTATATAATGAACTTCAAATGTCTCTTCAGGGAATTTAAGCAACTCAAATATTTTAGTATTTGCTGCTAAACCTGGAACGCAATATATATGTATTTTGGTCAAATTATGCGGTCATTTCAGATTTTACAAAATCAAAACGCACCAAACCATCTACATCAATTTTGGTGAGTGTAACTTTATGAAGTGTATTTACCAATTCAGGATTCCAAGGTGATTTTACCTTCACATAGTTTTCAGTGAAACCATAAATATATCCTTCCTTATTTTCGCTTTCAAATAAGACAGTCAGAGTATTTCCTAATTGGCTTTCGTAAAAAGAACGACGTTTTTTAACTGACAAACCACGTAACATTTTACTGCGTTTCGCACGAACATTTTTCGGAATAACTCCATCCATCAAAACTGCTTCTGTATTTGGTCTTTCAGAATATGTAAAAACATGTAAATACGAAATATCCATTTCATTTAAATAATTGTAAGTTTCTAGAAATAATTCATCTGTTTCTCCAGGGAAGCCAACAATAACATCAACACCTATACATGCGTTAGGCATTACTTCTTTAATTTTTAAAACTCTATTTGTGTAGGTGTTAGACAAATATCTACGTTTCATTTTCTTTAAGAGTTCATCACTTCCAGATTGTAAAGGAATATGAAAATGAGGTACAAATGAATTAGATTTTGAGACAAAATCTATCGTTTCATCTTTTAATAAATTAGGCTCAATAGAAGAGATTCTCAAACGATGAATTCCATCAATTTTGTCTAAATCTGTTACTAATTCTAAAAAGGTATGCTCATGTTTTTTATTGCCAAATTCGCCTTTCCCATAGTCACCAATATTTACACCAGTTAAAACAATTTCTTTGATTCCTTTTTCTGATATTTCTTTGGCGTTTTTTAGCACACTTTCTAAAGTATCACTTCTAGAGATTCCTCTTGCAAGCGGAATCGTACAGTATGTGCATTTGTAATCGCAACCATCTTGAACTTTTAAGAACGCACGAGTTCTATCTCCAATAGAGTAGGAGCCAACGTAAAAGTCTGCCTCTTCAATTTCACATGAATGAACTTCACCATGCGTATTCTTAGTTAAATCATTAATATAACTGGTGACATTAAATTTCTCAGTAGCACCTAAAACTAAATCTACACCATCTACTGCTGCCAATTCCTCAGGTTTTAACTGCGCATAACATCCAACAGCAATTAAAAAAGCGTCTTCATTTTTCTTTAATGCAGACTTTACAATCGTTTTAAAACGTTTATCAGCATTATCAGTCACTGAACATGTATTAATTACATATACATCGGCTTTTTCATCGAACTCAACGCGTTCAAAACCTTCACTCACAAAGTTTCGAGCGATGGTAGAAGTTTCAGAAAAATTCAGTTTACAACCTAATGTGTAAAATGCTACTTTTTTATCCGCATTCATTCTTGTACATTTATCGATGCAAATTTACAATTTTATTCATGATATTTGAAACAGAACGCTTAATCGTTAGAAAACTCATTTTAGATGATTTAGAAGCATTTCATAAACTAGAGAGTAATCCTTTGGTTTTAAAATATGCAACAGGAGAGGTTAAGAATTTTGATGCCAATGAAAAGGAACTTAAAGAGTTGATTTTTAAATATGAGATTCCTAAAAATGATTTTTGGATTTATGCAATTGAAAGGAAATCTAACAAAAGTTTTATTGGAACATTAGCATTAGTTAAAGATGGAGTAGATGACGAAATTGGATATCGATTTTTAGAAAAATATTGGGGAAATGGTTATGCGACTGAAATTTGTGAAGGTTTGATTTCTTATTGTAAAGAGATAGGGATACCTAAATTAATAGGTTATGTTATAAATAAAAATAGAGCTTCAGAAAAAATTTTAAAACGTTTTAATTTCAAATCTGTGAAACATTTGATAAGTGAAGATATTCAATTACCAGAAACTAAATACGAATTGATTTTATGATAGCAAAAACGCCAGAAACACCTTATTATGCAGTAATTTTTACGACATTAAGAACTTCTATTGATAAAGGTTATATCGAGACTGCTAAGCAAATGGAAGATTTAGCAAAATTACAAGAAGGTTATTTGGGAATAGAGTCTGCTAGTGATAAAGTTGGAATTACAGTTTCTTATTGGCAAAGTTTGGAGGCTATTGTGAAGTGGAAAACCAATATTGAGCACACTGTAGCAAGAAGCAAAGGAAGAGAATTATGGTATCAACAATATCAATTACGAATATGTAAAGTAGAGCGTGAATACGGTTTTACTAAAAAATAAATATCCTTTTTGTCTAAAAATAACACTTCGAGCTTGGTAACCAACGTCCTTTTTTCTTGAAATCTAAATCTAAATGGAGTATAATTTCGTGTGATCCAAGATTGTTTCCAAGGTTTGTTAGTGTGTGGTCATACGTATATCCAATTCTAAATTTCTCATTCATAATTACAGCAAATAGAACACTTACTGAATCGTTATATCGATAAGAAAGTCCAAATTCAATTTGATCTTTATATAAAAAATTAGAATTAAAATCTATAGAAATCGGTAAGTTGGATGCGTATTTTATCATTGTTGATGGCTTAAACATAATATCATTCGTTAATTCAAAACGCATTCCTGCAGTAATAAAATTATTTATATTTTCTGATAATCCAGATGTAGTATTAGCATCATCAATTCTAAACTGTGGTGTTTTTAATAAATAAGGCATTGAGAGACCTACATAGAAGC
>CAJXUO010000127.1 GCA_913061425.1 uncultured Lutibacter sp. | reverse complement strand
ATCTTATAGTTATAGGTGGAGGAGTTATAGGACTTGAACTTGGACAAGTATATAGTAGATTAGGTTCGCAAGTATCAGTAATTGAATACATGCCGAAGATTATCCCAACAATGGATAGCATGCTTTCTAAAGAATTACAAAAATCTCTAAAAAAGCAAGGAATAAAATTTTATACAGGTCATAAAGTAACCGATGTTTCGACAAATGGTGACACCGTAACCGTTTCAGTAGATGATAAAAAAGGAAATCCCATTGAATTCTCTGGTGACTACTGTTTGGTTTCTGTAGGAAGACGTCCTTATACGGATAAATTAGGGTTAGAAAATGTTGGCGTAAAAGTTACTGAAAGAGGACAAGTAGAAACAAATTCTCATTTACAAACCAATATCCCTAATATCTATGCAATTGGCGATGTAGTGAAAGGCGCAATGCTTGCACATAAAGCAGAAGAAGAAGGTTCAATGGTTGCAGAAATTATAGCAGGACAAAAACCGCATATTGATTACAATCTTATTCCTGGCGTTGTATATACTTGGCCAGAAGTTGCTTCTGTAGGGAAAACAGAAGAGCAATTGAAAGAAGCAGGAGTGAATTACAAATCTGGAAGTTTCCCAATGCGTGCTTTGGGTCGCGCTCGTGCGAGTATGGACATTGATGGACAGGTAAAAGTATTGGCTGATTCTGAGACTGACGAAATATTAGGTGTCCATATTATAGGCGCCCGCGCTGCAGATATGATTGCTGAAGCAGTAATAGCAATGGAATTTAGAGCGTCTGCTGAAGACATCGCTAGAAGTTCTCATGCGCACCCAACCTATACTGAAGCAATTAAAGAAGCGTGTCTTGCTGTTGCAGGAAGAGCAATTCATAGTTAAAAAATAAAAGCTTTAAAAAATAGTATCTAAAGCATCCAATATAAATATTGGATGCTTTTTTAATTCAAAAAATGCTGCAAATCAAAAAAATAAGATTTGTATTTTTGTACACATGACTAAAAGAACTAATACCATTTTTTCTATCGACACTATTGATGAATTTAAAATCAACTTATTAGCGTGGTCACAAGAGTATAAAAAAGTTGTTTGGTTAGATTCTAATACTAAAAATAACTTAAACGCGAACCCAATTCAATCAGATTTTGATGCTGTTTTAGCAGTAGATTCATTTTCCGAAATATCATCTGATTATACCAATTCATTTTCAAAACTTAAAGAATTTCAAAAAAAGACAAAGGATTATATTTTTGGATATCTTGGATATGATTTAAAAAATGATATTGAAAAATTGAATTCAAATAATTTTGACGGATTAAAATTTCCAGATGTATTCTTTTTTCAACCAAAAAAAATGTTTTTTATTAAAGGAAATATTTTAGAAGTTAGATACTTATTGCAATTTGAATCAGAAATTGAAAGTGATTTATTAGAAATTAAAAACTATAAACTCTCAAGTAAAAATTCTAATTCAAGTGACATAAAAATAAAATTACGAATTCATAAAGACGACTATTATTCTAAAATAAATAAAGTGTTAGCGCACATTTTAAGAGGTAATATATATGAAGTGAGTTTTTGTCAGGAGTTTTTTGCTGAAAATAGCACTATTGATCCTATAAAAGTATATCAAAACCTGAATAAAATATCTTCACCTCCATTTGCAACTTTTTTAAAAGCAGATGATAAGTTCCTACTTTCAGCATCACCAGAACGCTTTATAAAGAGAACTGGAAATACTGTTATTTCTCAACCTATAAAAGGAACTATAAAACGAGGCGAAAACTCATCAGAAGACAAAGATTTTGTTTTTCAATTAGAAAATGATAGTAAGGAACGTGCAGAAAATATTATGATTGTCGATTTGGTCAGAAATGATCTTTCAAAAACCGCTAATAAAGACAGTGTAAAGGTTACTGAATTATGCAAAGTTTACACTTTCGAGCAAGTACATCAATTAATTTCTACTATTGAATCTAAAGTGGAAACCGAAACGAACTCTATAGATATTATCAAAAGTTTGTTTCCAATGGGAAGTATGACTGGAGCGCCAAAAATAGCTGCAATGCAAATTATTGAAGAACTTGAAGAAACAAAACGAGGGCTTTATTCTGGTGCTGTTGGATACTTCTCTCCTACTGGAGATTTTGATTTTAATGTAATCATAAGAAGTATATTATATAATGAAACTGAAAGGTACATTTCCTATTCAGTTGGTGGCGCAATAACAGCAAAATCAGTTCCAGAAAAAGAATATGAAGAGTGTTTGCTAAAAGCGAAAGCAATGCGAGAAGTTTTATTGAATTCCTAATTAGTATCTTTGCTTTCAAAATCAATTATTTGCTTCAAAAATTTCAAGAACATATAGACCACAACTTCTCTTTTATAAAAGATAAAAGATTATTAATCGCTATTTCTGGCGGAATTGATAGTGTTGCTCTTACTCACTTATTACATACCTTAAAATATGATATTTCTTTAGCGCATTGTAATTTTAAACTTCGTAAAAACGAAAGCGATTTAGATGAAACATTTGTTGAAAATCTTGCTTCAAAATTAAATATTCAGCATTTTTCCACCTCTTTTAGTACTGAAACTTATGCCAAAAAAAACAAGTCATCTATTCAAATGGCTGCTAGAGAACTTAGATATAATTGGTTTGATAAAATTCAATTAGAAAACAATTTTGACTATATATTAACTGCACATCAAAAAGAGGATGTGTTAGAAACGTTTTTAATCAATTTAACAAGAGGTACAGGCTTAGAAGGCTTAACAGGAATTCCGACTATAAACGGAAAAATTATTAGACCTCTTCTGAATGTTACACGTGAAGAAATACACAAATATGCCATCGAAAATAATATTGAATGGCGAGAAGATAAAAGTAATGCTTCTACAAAATACTTTAGAAATAAAATAAGACATCAAGTAATTCCTGTATTAAAAGAATTGAATCCAAGTTTGATGAGTACGTTTGATAAAACATTGGAGAATTTAAATAAAAGCAAACAGATTATTGATGATAAAATTGAAGATGTCAAATTTTCAATTGAGAATTTTGATGGAAAAATTCATCAATTTGATATCGAAAAAATCAAAGAACTATCAAGCCCAAAAGCCTATTTGTTTGAAATTTTAAAAAAGTACGGCTTCACAGAGTGGGAAGACTTAAGCGAATTAATAAATGCTCAAAGCGGCAAACAAGTTATAAGTAAGACGCATAGGTTAGTTAAAGACAGAACTCATTTATTACTATCAAAAATAGAAACAAATAACGCTGAGCAATATCAACTAACTGAAAATTTAACTGCCTTAGAAAATTCAGATTTACACCTAACTTTTGAAACAATAGAGGAAACTAAGCAATTATCTGAAACTGAAAAATCAGTTTATATTGATAAAAATTTGTTAAAATTTCCATTAACTGTAAGAAAATGGCAAAATGGAGACTACTTTTATCCCTTGGGAATGCAAGGCAAAAAAAAGTTAAGTAAGTTTTTTAAAGATGAGAAAATATCAATTTTGGAAAAAGAAAAAACTTGGTTACTTTGCAATGCAAATAATGAGGTTATTTGGATTGTTGGAAAACGCCTTGATAATCGATTTAAAATTACAGAAAGCACAACCAAAACCCTAAAAATAACAATTCAATAATGAAAAAATTAGTTAGTTTATTCATCTTTATTTTTCTTGTTTCTTTTGCAAAAGCTCAGATACTGGATCCAGTAAAATATTCAACATCTGTTGAGGAAATTTCAGATACTGATTTTAATTTAGTTATAAAGGCTAGTATTGAAGAAGGTTGGCATTTGTATTCTCAAAACGTACCAGAAGATGGGCCAATAGCAACTACTATATATTTAAAAGATTCAGTAAATACATATCAATTAATTGGACTTCCTATTGAAGAAAAAGGACATACTTCTTTTGACAAAACCTTTAATATGGAAATCAAGTATTTTGAAAATACGACCACATTTAAGCAACGTGTTCGACTTCTAACTAACGAGAAAATAACTATAAAAGGAGAAATTGAGTTTATGGCTTGTGATGATAGTCAATGTACTCCTCCTACATTTAAAGATATTAATTTTTCACTTCAAGGAATGGCTGGAGTCATTGCTACTGAAGCGGAAATAGAAGAACTAACACAAGAAAAAAAAAGTGAGGTAAGTGAAGTAACGCCAAAAAAGAAAGATAATTCTTCTAAAAAAGGATTATGGACTCTTTTTATACTTAGTTTCTTTGCAGGTTTCGCAGCATTACTAACACCTTGTGTGTTTCCAATGATTCCAATGACGGTAAGTTTTTTTACCAAACAAAGTAAAAATAAAGCAGTAGGAATTAGAAATGCCGTTATTTACGGACTATCAATTATCGTTTTATATGTTTTATTAGGTATTGTTGTAACCAAAATTTTTGGTCCTGCGGCTCTAAATGCACTCTCAACAAATGTCTGGTTCAATCTTATATTCTTTATTTTATTAATCGTTTTTGCAGTCTCATTTTTAGGTGCTTTTGAAATTGTTCTACCAAGTTCTTGGGGAACTAAAGTTGACAAACAAGCTGATCGTGGCGGAATGGTTGGGATATTTTTTATGGCACTAGCCTTAGCAATTGTTTCCTTTTCTTGTACAGGACCAATTGTTGGTACAGCCTTAGTTGCCGCTGCAGCACAAGGCGGAATTGCACCTATAATTAGCATGTTTGGATTTTCATTGGCAATAGCATTGCCTTTTGCACTTTTTGCTGCTTTTCCAGGATGGTTAAACTCATTGCCAAAATCTGGTGGATGGTTAAATACAGTAAAAGTTGTTTTAGGATTTCTAGAATTAGCATTAGCATTCAAATTCCTTTCAAATGCCGATTTAGTCTTAGACTTACATCTTTTAGAACGCGAAGTGTTTATTGCTATTTGGATCACCATTTTTGGGGCTTTAGCATTCTACCTTTTCGGAAAAATACAATTACCTCACGATTCGCCAATAACACATATTTCTGTTGGAAGATTAAGTTTAGGTTTAATTGTATTATCATTTACAGTGTATATGATTCCTGGACTTTGGGGAGCACCACTAAACCTAATCAGTGCATTTCCACCACCACA
>CAJXUO010000126.1 GCA_913061425.1 uncultured Lutibacter sp. | reverse complement strand
CCTCTCTATTCGTCGGCAGCGTCAGATGTGTATAAGAGACAGGCACAAACTATTCGGGATTTCTAATAATTAGAAATTTTAAAAGTAGTAGTAATTCTGTCCACGATGTTTTCATAATGAAACAAATATAAGGAATTTTGTGAAGTATTATACTTAATTAGTAAGTTCTTGGCTCACCTCAATTACTTTTTCAATTTGAGGGGCATAACGTTTAATTGTTGCTTCAACACCGTTTGTTAAAGTCATCTGATTGACAGAACAACTGATACAAGCACCCTCTAATTTAACTTTAACAACATTATTATCAATACTTACAAGAGAAATATTTCCACCATCAGCCATCAAAAAAGGTCTAATTTCTTCTAATGCTTTTTCAATATTTTCTTTTAATTCTTGTATTGACATGTTTTATTTTTTTATAGCACTACAACCACTCATTGTTGTAATTCTAACAATTTCTGTTGGAGGTAAATTTTTATTTCTTTTAACTAATTCAGAAACTACATTTTTGGTAATATCGATAAATGTATTTTCTATTTCAGTTCCATTTTGTAAAGCAATAGGGCTCCCAAAATCTCCAGATTCTCTAATGCTTTGAATTAACGGCACTTCTCCTAAGAAAACAGTATTAATATCTTTGGCTAAATTTTTAGCACCATCTTTCCCAAAGATATAGTATTTATTTTCTGGTAATTCAGGAGGAGTAAAGTAACTCATATTTTCAACTATTCCTAAAACCGGTACATTAATACTTGATTGTTGAAACATTGCAACACCTTTTCTAGCATCTGCCAAAGCAATATTTTGAGGTGTGCTTACTATTACAGCACCAGTTATTGGTAATGCTTGAACAATAGATAAGTGTACATCGCCAGTTCCAGGAGGTAAATCAACAATTAAAAAATCTAATTCTCCCCAAGCGCCATCAAAAATCATTTGTTTTAATGCTTTTGAAGCCATAGGCCCTCTCCAAATAACTGCTTGATTTGGTTGTGTGAAAAAACCAAGAGATAAAATTTTGACACCGTAGTTTTCTACAGGTTTCATTTTTGATCTTCCATCTACAGTAACAGAAAGTGGTTTTTTGTTGGCAACATCAAACATTAAGTGCGTTGATGGACCATAAATATCGGCATCTAAAATTCCAACACTGAAGCCCATTTTTGCTAATGAAACGGCAATATTAGAAGTGATTGTAGATTTCCCAACGCCACCTTTTCCAGAAGCGACAGCAATAATATTTTTTATTCCAGGAATTTCTTTCCCTTTAATTTCGTTTGTTGGCTTTTCAGTAGCAACTGCAGCTTTCACATTTACTCTAATGTCAGCTTTTGGGTGTACTTTTTCATGAATTATTTTCATGATATCAACTTCTACACGTTTTTTTGCTTGTAAAGAAGGATTGCTAATCTCAACATCAAGAACAACTTCTTTGTCGAAAATTACAATGTTTTTAACTGAGTTACTTTCAATTAAATTTTTACCTTCTCCTGGAGCGGTAATGCTTTCTAAAGCGTCTAATATATCTTTTTTGAGGATATTCACAGATCTAAATTATAATGATTCTAAACAACAAAGATACAGTTTTAGATGGATATTATATGATAGGGGATAATTATTTAAAAACAATAAATTGTTAGATTAATTCGATTGTAGGATCCCAAAAAACAGTGTCAAAATTTTGAATTTGATTTTCAATAACTTTTATCCCTTCGCTTTCTAGTAACTGTTGCATTAAGTTTGTGCCGTCAAAATGTTGCTTTCCTGTAAGCAATCCTTTTCTGTTCACAACTCTATGCGCTGGAATAGTATCATTATTATGAGAGGCGTTCATTGCCCAACCAACCATTCTTGCCGAACGTGCTACTCCTAAATATTTTGCTATTGCTCCATAACTTGTAACTCTTCCAAAGGGAATTTGACGTGCTACTTGATACGATTTTTCAAAGAAATTGTCATTAGATTTCATGTGTCTATATTTATTATTTTTTAACGGTCACATGTGTTCGCTGTCAATAATTCTTTTAGTTGATTAATAATTTTAACATGCTCGTTTCATGCTTCTAAGTTATAACATTTTAATCAATGAAAAAACGGCTACAAAGCCAGTTATTGCTGCTAATATGAAGTTTAAGTATTTTGTAAACTTCGCAATTTTAGGCTTTATTTTTTCTGCTAATAACACATAATGGTTCAGTATTAAATAAGTTCCAATTACCGATCCAATTACAAAAAATAGCACCTTTGACGGTTCTAATGAAAGCCATCCGTACATGTTAAATACAGCACCCATACCACAATAAAACGGGATTGAAAACATGTTCATGGAAGACAGTCCAATGCCTGTTAAAAAACCACTTTTCAAACTCTTTTTAGGAATAATCGCTTTTTGCTCATTCAATGCTTTTTTTAAAAAAACGATTGATAAAATCATAAAAATCACTATTGAAATGATTTGAATTGAATCTAGTATTATTGGATTAGAATGAATTGCTTTTAAAAATAATAATGCAAGAATAGCTTGAATGAAAACGACAGTAGAGACTCCAATTGCAAATTGTAAAGCTGTTTTTTTGCCTTTTTCAAGACTGATTTTTATGGCAGTCATATTTAACATACTTGGAGGAATCGAGCCAATGTATGCGGTTAGAATTCCAAGTATTAAATGAGAAAAAATCATTTAAATATTAATTAATAGTTGATTCTGAATTTGATGTAAGTTATCGCTTTTCCTTTTTCTAAATACTGACTTTCGTAAAAAGTTTGCGTTTCAAGAACTTCTGCTGGAGAATGTTGTTTGTTGTTATAGACATCATGATGTGCATACAGAATTTCATGATTTTCTCCATGTAACAATCCAAGAGTGTATCCATGCATAAATTCACTATCAGTTTTTAAATGAACTATACCATTAGGTTTTAAGATTTCATGATACTTTTTTAAGAAATCTTGATTTGTTAATCGATGCTTTGTTCTTGTATATTTTATTTGAGGGTCAGGAAAAGTAATCCAAATTTCATCAACTTCATTGATGTCAAAACATTGATTAATAAGTTCAATTTGGGTTCTAAGAAACCCAACATTATTCATGTTATTTTCAAGAGCAGTTTTAGCGCCTCTCCAAAAACGAGCACCTTTAATATCTACACCAATAAAATTTTTTTCAGGGTTTTTCTCCGCAAGGGCTAACGTATATTCACCTTTGCCACAACCTAATTCTAAAACAATAGGATTATTGTTTTTAAAAAAAGTGTTCCATTTACCTTTTAAAGAAAATTTTTCGGATAATACCTCTTCACGAGTTGGTTGTTCAACATTAGAAAAAGTGTCATTCTCTCGAAATCGTTTTAATTTATTTTTGCTTCCCAAGAAAAAAGATGTTTAATAAATATAATAAGAGAAATAAAGGAGCTATTCTGTTCCTTCTTTTTTGAATTTTTTCAATTGACCCATCCAATAAACAAACGCTACCATACAGATAATCATTAAAATCCAACTAATTGTGTTTTGAACCCACCAGTTAGAAACGTCGTTTCTTACCCAATTTAGAGGGGCGAATACAACATTTGTGAAAAAATCACCGATAACTCTAAAAATATTGTTTGCAATCATTGTTTAATATATTTACTTTGCAAATGTATAAAAACTCAAGATGATTGCCAATTTTTTTAGAAAAACAAAACCAATACATGCAATATTTATTAGTGCATTATTTTTAGGTTATTATTTGTCAGCAATTCTTTTAATAGAAAAGCCACTATATTCCTTAGGAATTGTGGTAGAAAAAATTGGGCAACTAATTTTATTTTTACTGCTGTTTTTTTTAGTCAGATTTATAAATAGAAAAAACCAATTGTCTGGACAAAACTCGTATGTATTATTAGTTTTAACAATTCTTTTTGGAATATTTCCAAAGACTCTGGAAGTTCAAAATATTTTTTACGCTCACTTTTTTTTGTTGTTAGCTTTTAGACGAATTTATAGTTTAAAAACAAATACAAATATCAAAGAAAAACTCTTTGACAGCGGTTTGTGTATTGGAGTTTCAACGCTTGTTTATAGTTGGAGCATCTTGTTTTTAATTTTAATTTACGCGGCTATAATTATTAGAAAAAGACAAGAAATTAGAAACCTAATTATTCCTATTGTTGGTTTAATAATTCCATTTTTTGTAGTGTTTACATATTATTTTTTCACAGACAATACTGGCGCTTTTAATGATAAATTAACCCTTTATTATAGCTTTTCATATGCTAAATTTTCAGAATTATTTCCACTTATATGTTTAACGGTACTGGTGATTTTTTCTATCGTATTTGTGAGTTTAAAAATTCATTCATTATTAAATGACATTAAAGCATCTTGGCTATTAATTATAATTCATTTGCTAGTAGCCGTATATTTGATTGTAATTACACCTGAAAAGGATGAACTATTTTTATTTTTCCCACTCACTATAATTATTTCAAATTGTGTTCAGCTATTTAATAAAATGTTAATTAGAGAATTAATAATTGTTGGTTTGTTATTTCTTTCTATTAACGCATATTTTGTTTAAAATATGTATAAAAAGGGTGTATTTTGCCTTTGTAAACGGGCCAATGCTTTCTGATGCTGATAAAATGTATCAAAACAAGTAGCGCGTATTTTTATTCAAATAAATCAAAAAACGTACCTTTGCGTAATTTTATTTTCAGCACATGATATTATCAATGACAGGTTACGGTAAAACCGAAATTCAATTACCAACAAAGAAAATAACCATTGAGTTAAAATCTTTAAATAGTAAAAACATCGATTTGAACGTTAGGATGCCTTCTTCTTATAAAGAAAAAGAACTTTTAATTCGAAAAAAAATAGCTGCTAAATTGGTTAGAGGTAAGGTTGATTTCTCTATTTATGTTGAAAATATTGGAGATAACTTATCTACTCAAATAAACCAAGAATCAATTAAAGCATATATGAATCAGTTGAAAGGAATTTCAAGTGCTTCTGATTTAGAATTACTTCAAATGGCGATTAAATTACCAGACACGCTTCAAAGCAAAAGAGAATCTCTAGATGAAGATGAATGGGGATTAATTGAAAATGCTATAGATAGCGCTCTTGAAAAAATAGATTTATATAGATCTGATGAAGGAAACA
>CAJXUO010000125.1 GCA_913061425.1 uncultured Lutibacter sp. | reverse complement strand
ATGTAGATACTTGTACTAAATTTGGATCGTGATTTTCACGATGAACAGTTGCAGCTTCATATAACAACTCCATCATAGGCTTGTTATAAACTTCCAATATTTCTTCTCGTGTCCAATCGTGTTTTACTACGCTCATAAAGTCTTGTTTAGTTCGACAAAAATACTAAAATCATTTTGTCATTCTGAAATTGAATGTAATCTTTTTATCTAATTTTGATTTGAAAGTAAGATGCTCACGGCATTCCCACCAAATCCAACAGCATTTACCAATACTTTTTTAATTTGTTTGGGTTGTTTTTGATTTTCTAAAAAGGGAATATCAATAAATTTTTGATGCAATATCATTAAAATTGCTAATTCAATACTCAAAGCACCTGAAGCACCAAACGTATGTCCAATTTTCCATTTATTTGACGTCAATGAAGGAATGGAATTCCCAAAGACTTCTTGAATTGCTTTATATTCTGAACTATCTCCTTTTAAGGTTCCTGGAGCGTGCATCACAATCACATCAACTTCTGAAACATCTGTGTTTTTTAATGCCATTTGCATTGATTTTTGAAAACATTGAGCATCATCGGAAATAGAAATATTATGTTCCAATATTTCTGTAGCATACCCTATACCTTCAATTATTGCTAATGCATCTTTCGTTTCCTCTTTCTCCAAACACATAATAGAGGCTCCTTCGCCTAAAATCATTGTATTCTTTTTTTTGTCAAAATCTAAAGTACGGCAAGGGTACACTTCGACTCCGCTCAGTGACCTTTCAATATTTGGGTTGCTGAGCGGAGTCGAAGCATAAATTTTCATCGCTTTCATCTGCGCAATCGTAAATGCTGTCAACGGAGCTTCACTCCCTCCAACTAAAAATTTTTCGATCATTCCAGCATTGATCCAAGCAACACCATTTAAAAGTGCATGTAATGCTGTAGAACAAGTAATCGAATGACTTATTGTAGGTCCTTGAGATTGTAAATCATGTGCAATCCAAGAAGAAATATTTCCCAAAGTTGTAGTCGGAGAAGTTAATGTTTGTGTTTTATTTCTTTCTAAAAAATCTTCGTGAAACTTCTCAAAAAGTGATGTTGCTCCTCGAGAAGAACCAATATTTATTCCATAATCTCCATCTTTCCAATTAGCTGCTTTTACTGCTTTTCGAGAAGCATATATTGCCATCAAAACAGATCTATCAAGGCTTTTATAACGATTGTTTGACAACCTTAATTTTTCAATCTCTTCTTCTTCATTGGAACCTAAAGGAGCAATAAGCGACGTGAAATTATCAAAGTCTTTACGTTGAAAATTGTGATTTGGATTACAATAATTTTCCCAAATAGCATCCATATTACTTCCTAAAGAAGAAATTGAAGCAATAGATGTTATTGAAATAGGGTTTTGCATAAAAAACTGTTTCGAAAAGCAAATTTAAACTATAGATAGCGACTCTTCAATAGTTTTATAGACTTTTTCTAACTCTTTTTTTGTAATTATATAAGGAACTTGAATGTAAATTGTATTTCCTAAAGGTCTTAAGAAAACACCACGATCCATAAAAAACTTCAAAAGCTTATCTCGCAAACCTCCATAGCGTTCATTATTTGTATTTAAATCTATCGCAAAAACAACTCCTAATTGTCTCGTTGATTTTACTTTTGGATGATTTTTTATGCGCTCATTAAATCTTTTATGAGAAGCAATAATCTCTTTGATGTTTTTTTGGATTTCTACTGATTTCAATAACTCAATTCCTGCAATTGCGGCGGCACAAGCAACAGGATTAGCAGAATACGTATGGCAATGAAAAAAACCTTTAGATATATCATCACTTAAAAAGGCATCGTAAATTTCTTGAGTACAAGATGTAATTGCCATAGGAAGTAATCCTGCAGTTAATGCCTTACTCAGGCATATAATATCAGGCTTCGTGTCCATAAATTCAGACGCAAAATTCTTTCCAGTTTTACCAAAACCCGTCATTACTTCATCTGCAATAGTCAAAACTTTTTGATTCTTACAAAATTTTAAAATTTCATTCAATCCCGCGGCATCATGAATTTTCATTCCTGCTGCTCCTTGTAACAAAGGTTCGTAGATAAACCCTGCGATTTTATTATTAGAAACGTAACCCTCTAATAGATTTATAATTTCTTCTTGATTCGTTCCGTCTGGAGTTGGAATCCGTTTAACATCAATTAAAAAATCTTCAAATGGACCATTATAAACTGATAATCCGGAAACTCCCATTGCACCAAATGTATCACCATGAAATCCGTTTTCAAAAGCAATAAAAACAGAACGCTTTTCTCCTTTATTATAATAGTATTGCAATGCCATTTTAATACTTGCCTCAACGGCTGTAGAACCATTATCATTAAAGAAAATTTTGTTCTGACCTGCTGGAAGTATTTTAATAAGTTCTTCAGAAAGTTTCACTGCAGGCTCGTGCGTGAAGTCACTAAACATCACTTGATCCAATTGCTGCATTTGCTTGTAAACACGACTCGTAATGAATTCATTACAATGACCATACATACATGTGTACCATGATGCGATAGCATCTATATATTCATTCCCATTTTCATCTGTTAGAATACAATCTTTCGCTTTTACAATCGCTAAACTTTCTGGATTTAACTGATGTTGCTTTAATGGATGCCAAAGGTGTTTTTTATCTCTTTCTTGTAAACTCATAACTTGTCTCGGAACAAATCCGCATATTCTTTTATAACATTTTTATCAAAGTAAGGTTCTTCTTCAATTCTTCCAATCACATCGATATTTGTCATTTTTTTAATAATACCTTCTGTTGTCTTATTCTCATTTCCACTAAAAATAAGCGCAACTTCAAATCCCTTTTCTTGTAATAGTTTTATCGTCAATAATGTATGATTGATACTTCCTAAATAATGACGAGAAACCACAATCACTTTATATTCTGGCTTTATAATATCTAAAATTGTTTCAGAAGTATTTAACGGAACCAATAAACCTCCAGCACCTTCTATAACTAAATTATTTTTTGTCTTTGGCTCCTTTATGTTCTTTAAATCAATTTGAATAACATCAATTTCAGCAGCAGCATGTGGACTCATTGGAGTTTTCAAGGCATATGAATTTAGATGAAATTTAGAGTTGTTATTTGACACCAACCTTTTAACTTTTTGAGTGTCGCAATTCTCCAATTCTCCTGCTTGTATAGGTTTCCAATAATCGGCTTGAAGCGCTTCAACTAGTATTGCAGATGCAACTGTTTTACCAACTTCGGTAGAAATTCCTGTTACAAAATATTTTTTCATACTTAAAAAATTATTTTGCAATCGTTACATATATCTTTTGATTCTTCTAAAAAAGAAAACAACATATAAAATAAGTTTTTTCTTCTTGCTGGAGCAGTTAAAATTCGAGTTGAATTACATTTTGGACAATGAATTGATTCGTCATTTTCTTTTGTTTTATAAACTCTAATTTCATTATATATTTTAAGTGCCTTATCTAAATCTTCATTATGAACTTTCAATTTAACACCTCCAACTGTATAACTAATTACACTATGATATTCAGTATTTTCATCCGTCAATAAAGTTCTAATGTTTTCAGAATCTAATTTTGATTTAATCAAGTGTGCTTCTGTAGAATATTCGAAAACGGCTAAAACTGTATATGCACTCATAAAGTTTAATTTAAACAAAGGTAGCGAGTAGTTTTAGAACTTCCTCTATTTCTTTCTTCGAATTATAACTATGTATACAAAAACGCAAACGTTCTTGACCTTTAGAAACTGTAGGTGATAAAATTGGCTTTACATCAAACCCTTTTTCTCTTATTAAAGTTGCTTCTTTTTTTACCTTTTCATTTCCTGAAACAATACAACATTGAATTGAAGAGTTACTTTCTACAAACTTCTGCTGAATCTTGTGTCGCATCAATTCGGATTTAAAATACTGAATGTTTCGATACAATTTTTTTATCTCAGAGTCTTCACTATCATTTTGAATAGCAAGCTGCTCATAAGCAACTTTTATTGTTGCAATAGAATGTGGTGGAAGTGCAGTTGTATATATTAAACTTCTAGCAAAATTTACTAAATATTCTTTCAATTCTTTGGTGCCAATAATCGCTGAGCCATGGCAACCTAAAGCCTTACCAAAAGTTACAATTCTAGCAAACACATCATTTTCTAAGTCCAATTCTTGAATGAGTCCACAACCATTCATTCCAAAAACTCCAATAGCATGAGCTTCGTCAACAATTAAATATGAATTGTGTGTGTTTAATATTTGAGACATTGCAACTAAATCTGGAGAATCACCATCCATAGAAAACACTGATTCAGTGACAACATAAATACTACTGCCTTTCTGAGACATGCGCAGAACTTTTTCATTTAAGTCTTCTAAATTATTATGCTTAAAACTATATGCTTTCGCATTTGAAAGTCTAATTCCATCACGAATAGAGGCATGAATGAATTCGTCATATAAAATAATGTCTCCTCGTTGTGGAACAGAAGAGAAAAGGCCAATATTGGCGTCATAACCTGAATTAAAAATTGTTACAGATTCCGAATTGTGAAACTTACACAATAGCCTTTCTACATCATCATATAGTTTATGATTTCCACTTAACAATCTTGAACCTGTTGCACCGTTTTGTTCTAAATTATTTTCAACTAAGTATTGATGAGCCTTTTGAAATGTTTCTTTGGATTTTGAAAACCCTAAATAATCATTGGATGAAAAGTCTACTAAATCACTTTGTAAAGAAAGTTGCCGTAAAGAATTTTGTTCTTTCCTTGCTCTTAGTTTTTTAATTAATTTACTTGGGAGTCCCTTCATAAAACAAATATAGAGAATCGTTGATTTAACATTCACATAAAGGTAATGAAATTTCATTACCTTTACTAACATCTTTGCACTTGGAAAGTGCGTCAAGAACACATATCAATGAACTATTAATCGTAAAATAATGATGACAAACTCACAAGCCTTAACATTTTTCTCTTCAGAAGTTCATGAAAATTCTGGAGCAACTTTTGTCGACATTGGTATTTCAGCAGGTTTTCCATCCCCGCAGAAGATTTTGTTCAAGAACGTGTTAGTTTAGATCAAATACTTATTAAAAATCAAGAAGCAACTTTTTTTGCACGTGTAAGCGGTC
>CAJXUO010000124.1 GCA_913061425.1 uncultured Lutibacter sp. | reverse complement strand
TATTAGCTAATCCAACAACACTGAACGCTTCATTAAATTCGAAGTAGTCTACATCATTAATATTAATATTTGCTTTCGCTAAGGCTTTCGGTAATGCTTTAGCAGGCGCTGTTGTAAACCATTTAGGCTCTTGAGCAGCATCAGCATATGAAATTATTTTAGCAATCGGTTTTAAATTTAATTCTGCAGCTTTCTCAGAAGTCATTAATACCATTGCAGCAGCTCCATCATTTAAAGTTGATGCATTTGCAGCGGTTACAGTTCCATCAGCAGAAAAAACAGGTCTTAATGTTGGAATTTTCTCCATTTTCACATTCTTGTACTCTTCATCTTCAGAAAAAATTATTGAATCTCCGCGTCTTTGAGGGATTTCTACGGGTATAATTTCATATTTAAATTTGTTTTCTTTCCAAGCATTTGCTGATTTACTGTATGATTCAATTGCAAATTTATCTTGGTCTTCTCTAGAAAAATTATACTCAGTTGCACATAAATCTCCACAAGTACCCATATGTTTTTGTTCATACACATCAGTAAGTCCGTCAAGAAGTAGTCCATCTGTCATTTTGATATTACCTAATTTCACACTTTTTCTTCCATCAAGATAATGAGGGATATTTGACATGCTTTCCATTCCTCCAGCAACAACTATTTCAGCATCACCACATTGAATTGCTTGTGCAGCTTGCATGACAGCTTTCATACCAGATGAGCAAACTTTATTTATTGTAGTGCAAGGTACTGTATCAGGAATGTTTGCAAACATTGCAGCTTGTCTTGCTGGCGCTTGACCTAAGCCAGCTGATATAACATTACCCATCAATACCTCATCTACTTTATTTGGGTCTAAATTAATTTTTTCTAACGCACCCTTTATAGCTATAGCCCCTAATTTTGGAGCTGGAATTGACGCTAAACTTCCCATAAAACTTCCAATAGGAGTTCTTGCCATTGAAACTATTACAACATCTTTATTCATTTATTAAATCAATTTATAAATTATGTTGCGAATTTAATCATTTTACTCTAAACAACATCTATATAGAATCAGATAAGAGAATACATTAATATTTTTTACATTTGGAGAATGAAGAAATTTCTAAATAGGTTACTGCAAAATCATTCGTTTATATATAAATTAATTTTATATACACTTACTGTATTCTTGATTGTTTTTATGCTTCCTAAAGGAGGGAAGTTTAAATATGATTATTTTAAAGGGAAGCCATGGCAATATGAAAATTATATAGCTCCGTTTAATTTTGCTATTCAAAAAACTAAAGTAGAAATTGATACTGAAATTAGTGAAATTAAACAAAACGCTAAACAATATTTTTTGTATGATGAAACTGTTTATAATAATTCTTTAGATGAATTTAACTTAAAATTTAGAAACTTCGATTTTAACTTAGAAGATCAGGAAGCGATAAAGAGCAAAGGGGTTGAAATAATAAATGAAGTTTATAAAAACGGATTTATTGATAACCAAAGTGAGCAGATTTTATTGGATGCATCTCAATATATAACGATTAAGAGAGGTGCTTTGGCTATTGAAATTGATAAAGATGATATTATTTTATCTAATCAATTACTTAAGATGATTAGTACTCGATTGTCAGATGTTTCATCACCAAAAAATAGTTCACAACTCCTTAATATTTTATCAAATGTTATCAAATCAAATGTCACTTATAATAAAGATTTTACCGAAAAAATAATTCAAAACGAAATTGAAAATATATCTTACACTAAAGGTTCTGTGTCTGAAAATGAGTTAATTATTTTAAAAGGAGATATTGTAGAAGGAAAAAAATTGGAAGCATTAAATTCAATTAAAAATGAATTAGAATCGCAAGTTTGGAGTAAATCAAATTATAATTGGATTGTTTTTGGATATTCTATTCTAGTTGCACTAGCAATATTGATGTTATTTCTTTTTCTAAGGAAGTATAGACCAGAAATTCATGATGACAATAATAAAACTACATTAATATTCTTAAACGTGCTCTTAATGGTGTTTTTAGTTACTGTAGTTGTGAAATATGACACTAGGTATGTATATGCAGTTCCCTTATGTATTTTACCAATTGTATTAAAGGCTTTTTTCGATGCTAGACTCGGATTGTTTACTCATGTTTTAACGGTTCTTTTATTAGGGTTTGTAGTACCTAATAGTTTTGAGTTTATTTTTTTACAGATTATAGCTGGGATTGTAACAATCCTTACAGTTTCTGAATTATATAAAAGAGTTAATTTGTTTATATCAATAGGTCAAATCACTCTGATTTATATGATTGCGTATGTAGCATTTACAATTATACAAGAAGGGAATGCGTTAAATTTGAAATTCTTTTATTTCGGACTGTTTGCCTTTAATGGGCTACTTGCATTTTTATCAACAATATTTATTTTAGTATACGAGAAAATTTTCGGATTGGTTTCCGATGTTTCTCTATTAGAATTATCAAATACAAATACACCATTATTGCGATTATTAGCAGAAAAGGCTCCAGGAACATTTCAGCATTCAATTCAAGTTGCTAATCTTGCTGAAGCTGCAGCTAACGAGATTGGAGCAAACTCAATGCTTGTAAGAACAGGGGCGTTATATCATGATATAGGTAAATTGGAAAACCCAATGTATTTTATTGAAAATCAGTCTACAAATGTAAATCCACACGATGAATTATCTAATGTAGATAGTGCTAAAATAATCATCAATCATGTTCTTGATGGAATTGAAATAGCGAAAAAATACAAATTACCAGATCGTTTAATTGATTTTATTAGAACACATCACGGTACAAGTCTTGTGTATTATTTTTATATGAAAGAGAAAAGTATAAATGAAGATAATTTAAATATAGAAGAGTTTAAATATCCAGGACCAAATCCTTTTTCAAAAGAAACTGCAATATTGATGATTTGTGATGCTGCAGAAGCTGCTTCAAAAAGTATAAAAAATTTAACAGCCCAAGTGATAGATGAATTGATTGATAAAATTGTTTCCAAACAAATGGAGAGTGGACAATTTATAAATGCTGAAATAAATTTTAAAGATATTGAAACAGTGAAAAAGGTGATTAAAAAGAAGTTAAAGAATATATATCACTTAAGAATTGAGTATCCAGAATAACAATATATGCTATTTCTAAAATTGTTCAAAAATTTGTTGTGATATTGTAAATTGAGTGCTACATTTGCACTCGAAAAAATAAGTTCATTACAATAATATTAAACTGGAGAGGTGCCAGAGTGGTCGATCGGGGCTCCCTGCTAAGGAGTTGTACCTTTACGGGTACCGGGGGTTCGAATCCCTTCCTCTCCGCAATTTAATTTTAATTATTTACACTCATCGGGGTGTAGCGTAGCCCGGTCATCGCGCCTCGTTTGGGACGAGGAGGTCGCAGGTTCGAATCCTGCCACCCCGACAAAATATAGTATTACTGTATTTTAATGGTCGAATAGCTCAGCTGGATAGAGCATCTGCCTTCTAAGCAGACGGTCCCAGGTTCGAATCCTGGTTCGATCACTAGACGGGACAAATTCTTAATATTAGGATTGTCCCGTTTTTTATTCTTCCCGAAACCCTTATGAATACTAGATATCTTTAAAAGTAAAGGGTTCAACATTCTAGTGTTTTAGCGATAAGAGAAGCATCATTTTCTGAGTTAAAAACATCTTTATATTTTACTGTTTTAGAAACTTCTAATGTGGCGTATTTGATTGTAGAACTACTGGAGATGGTTTCACACTACAATCGTTGCAGCGTCTTTAAGTGATTGGGCTGGTGAAGACGCTTCCGGGAATTGGATTATTTCCTTAGGTGATTTTGGTGTATTAGATATTGGCGTATTAAACAGTTGCGACAGAACCATTTTTATAGCGCTTGATACGCTATTTCATGTTTTAATTGTTTTTCGTTATACGTTTTTTTTTGGATGTATTTTATCTATAAATATGAACTTATTTTATAGATATTGCATATAGCAAACCCTATTTAAAGTTTCATTTAAATTAAAAGTATCCAGTATAAAGTGTGTGTTTGTTTAGGGGCGCACATTATGATACATAATATATCGAAAATATATTATAAACAAAATTTTAGTACAATTATTTACTGTAAATAGTTAATTTTGAGTTCCTTGAGAAGCCAATTAAGTTAATTCGGAACTCTTTTGAAAAATCAATAGCTAAAGATGAACAGCCTGATACGGCTATTATTGTGGGGATTTTTGCAATAAAGGCTTTTGTAACAATTTCATAAGAAACCCTACCGCTAACTAAAAGGTATTTAGATTGTTTTAAAGAGTTTGTTTCAAGTAAGTTACCTATGGATTTATCCACAGCATTATGCCTTCCAATATCTTCTTTGATAGACAATAAATTGTGGTTGGAATCAAATATTGAAGCTGCATGTGAGGCTCCCGTTTTTTTAAATACTTCTTGATGTGATTTCATTTTATTGAACATCTGTTCAACAGTGTCAATATCAATATTTAAAGAGTTTATGAGTTTTTCGCCTACTACTTTTATGTGATCAAGACTTTGTTTACCACAAATACCACATGAAGAAACAGAAAGTAACGTGCGTTTATTCATATAGCCTTTTCCTAACTTATCTTTAGGAATTGTTACCTGAATTGTGCTGAAATGATTTTTAGTAGTATCAATATTTTTAAAACTAAGTGGATCAGAGTTTCTATATATATCTTCAGCAAATAACAAGCCTCTAATTAGATATTCATCATCTCCTGGAGTTCTCATAACTACCGTATATGGCTCTTCATTAATATTTATTTGTAGTGGTGCTTCTGTAACAACAGCATCAATAAATTTTTTTTGACTTTTTTTTGAAACTTTTATAGCTTCATAATTTATTGATTGCATAGTTATGCTTTGTTAATTGTAATAATTACCGTTTTTGAAGCAGGAGTATTACTAATGTCTGCTTTACTTTTTAAAGGAACCAATACATTAGTTTCTGGGAAGTAAGTTGCTGTACATTGATGAGGAATATCATACGGAATAACTAAAAACTTATTAGCATATCGTTTTTCGCCATTAAAATGACTTGTCAAATTCACTACATCAAGTTTTTGAAGCTTCATTTTTTGCATATCCTCTTTATTTATAAAAACAACTCTTCGTTCATTTAGAACACCTCTATATCTATCATTTAATCCATATATAGTTGTGTTATATTGATCATGAGTTCTAATAGTCATCATAATAAACTCC
>CAJXUO010000123.1 GCA_913061425.1 uncultured Lutibacter sp. | reverse complement strand
AGAGAGGTCTCGTGGGCTCGGAGATGTGTATAAGAGACAGGCTTTATCATCATCGGCTAATTCTTTTATAACATCCATTTCCGTTTTAGCGTGTGAAAGCATATCAACAAAATTATAAACAATCACAGTTAAGTCATTGTCTTTTGTAGATTTATACGAATCTGCTAGTTGTTTTCCAGATCTTAAGTTTGTAATCTTGTAATATTCATGTTTTATATTCAGGTTCAAACGCTTGAGCTGCTCAATTAAAAAATCATTTTCATGTAAGTTTTTCCCACCTTCTTCAGTGTCGTTTTTCCAATAGTTAGGATGTAATTTCTCCATTTCAGAAGGCATCAATCCTGAAAAAATAGCATTTCTAGAGTATTGAGTTGCTGTTGGAAGGATGCTGAAAAATGGCTTTTCTGAAACTTTTTTATAATAGTCAGAAATTAAAGGTTCAATAACTCTCCATTGGTCATATCTTAGATTGTCAATGACAACAAGTAGCGTTCCGTTTTCTTTGTCAATATTTGGAACTACATAATCTTTGAAAAGGGTGTGTGATAAAGTTGGTTTTTCATAACCGTGAAACCAATCTTCATAGTTTTTTTTGATGAATTTAAAGAATTGGGAATTTGCTTCTTGTTTTTGACTTTCAAGAATTTCAATCATCCCTTGATCATTGATGTTTTCTAATTCAATTTCCCAAAACACAAGTTTTTGATATAACTCAGTCCATTCTTCATATGAATTGACCATAGATAAATCCATGGCAATTTTTCTAAAATCTTGTTGGTAGTTAGAAGTTGTTTTTTCAGAGACTAAACGAGAGTGATCTAAGTTTTTCTTTAGACTCAATAAAATCTGATTTGGATTAACAGGTTTTATTAAATAATCTGCAATTTTATTTCCAATTGCATCTTCCATGATGTATTCTTCCTCACTTTTAGTAATCATAATAATAGGAAGGTTAGAATTCTTAGATTTAATTTCTGTTAATGTTTCTAATCCAGAAATTCCAGGCATATTCTCATCTAAAAATACAACATCAAAATTTTCATCGTCAATTAAGTCAATTGCATCAGCACCATTTGTACAAGTTGTAACGGAATAGTTTTTCTTTTCAAGGAAAATTATGTGTGGTTTTAATAAATCTATTTCATCATCAACCCATAAAATGCTTATTTTGCTCATACTTATTCTTATCTTTGTATTTATTAATATTTCTTGAGAATACAATATATTAACTAAATGCCATATCGAGCGAAGTCGAGATATCATTTAACAATAAATTATCATTTTGACCGCTAAACAAACGAACAAACTTAAAATACTAAACGACCCAATTTACGGTTTTATTACTATTCCAAACTCATTAATTTTTGATTTAATAGAACACCCTTATTTTCAACGTTTAAGAAGGGTTTCTCAAATGGGATTATCATATATGGTGTATCCTGGAGCACATCACACGCGTTTTCAGCATGCAATAGGCTGTATGCATCTAATGCAAAAGGCTGTTCGAGTACTTCGTTTTAAAGGAGCATATATTTCAGAGGATGAAGAAAATGCTGTTTATATTGCTATTTTATTACATGATATAGGTCATGGTGCTTTTTCACATGCTTTAGAAAACAGTATTGCAACAGGAATAAGTCATGAATCAATTTCTTTAAAGTTCATGGAAGCATTGAACGAGGAATTTGAAGGGAAATTATCTTTAGCAATTACAATTTTTAAAGGAGATTATCAACGAAGTTTTTTACATCAATTGATTAGCAGTCAGTTGGATATGGATAGATTAGATTATTTAAAACGCGACAGTTTTTTTACAGGTGTTTCAGAAGGAAATATTAATTCTGAGCGATTAATTACAATGCTAAATGTCAAAGATGATAATTTGGTAGTTGAAGAAAAGGGAATTTATTCAGTAGAAAAATTTATTGTTTCAAGACGCTTAATGTATTGGCAAGTGTACCTTCACAAAACAGGATTGGTTGCTGAAAATATATTGGTTAAAATTTTAAAAAGAGCAAAAGAATTAGTGCAAGAAGGAAGAACTATAGAAGCAAGTAAACCTTTAAAATTCTTTTTAGAAAACCCAGTTGACGAAACTAATTTTAATAGTAATACCTTAGAAGTTTTTTCAAGGTTAGATGATTTTGATGTGCTACTGGCAATAAAAGAATGGGTAGATTTTGATGATAGAATTTTATCAGAGCTCTGCAAAATGTTAATCAACAGAAAGTTATTTAAGATTGAAATACAAAAAGAAAAATTTAACAGCCATAAAGTTGAAATTGTAAAAAAACAAGTACAGAATGATTGCAATCTAACAGATAAAGAGATTGATTATTTTTTTATATCAAATTCAGTTACGAACCAAGCCTATAATTCAATTAAAAATCAAATTAAGATTTTAGATAAATCAGGAAATTTAAAAGATTTAGCAAAGTCTACAGATAACTTAAATTTAGAGGCATTATCTGTGCCTGTAATTAAATATTTTTTGTGTTATCCTAAGACATCATTCTAAAAGATACAAAATTTTCATATTTTTGCACCTAATGAAATTTACAGCAAACCAAATAGCAGAGATTTTAGATGGAGAGATTGTAGGAAACCTTGAAGAAGAAGTTTCTACACTGTCTAAAATTGAAGAAGGTAAAAAAGGCTCTTTAACTTTTTTATCAAACCCAAAATACACTCCGTTTATATATTCTACAGAGGCTTCAGTAGTCGTTGTAGATAAAACATTTATTCCTGAGAAGGCTATTAGCGCAACCTTAATAAAGGTTGATGATGCATTAATCTCTTTTTCAAAGTTATTAGAATTTTATAGTCAATTAAAATTAGCTTCACCACGAAAAGAAGAACCACATTATATTAGTAATAGTGCCGTTATAGGTTCAAATCCTTATATTGGTGCGTTTGTATATATTGGTGATAATGTTAAAATTGGTGATAATGTAAAGATATACCCAAATGCTTACATTGGAAATGATGTGGTAATTGGTGATAATTCAATAATATTTTCAGGAGTTAATATTTACTATGATACTCTAATAGGAAATAATTGTGTAATTAATTCTGGTTGTGTAATTGGAGCTGATGGATTTGGTTTTGCTCCAAATAAAAATGGAGCGTATAGCAAGATCCCACAAATTGGGAATGTTATTATTGAAGATAATGTTGATATTGGTGCTTGCACAACAATAGATAGAGCAACATTAGGATCTACAATTATTAAAAAAGGAGTGAAATTAGACAATCAAATACAAATTGCTCATAATGTAATCATTGGTAGTAATACTGTTATAGCATCTCAATCAGGTGTTGCAGGTTCTACTAAAATTGGAGAAAATTGTATGTTTGGAGGTCAAGTAGGAGTTGCTGGACATATAGTAATTGGTGATAATGTTAAAATACAAGCACAAACAGGAGTTACAAAAAACATTAAAGATGGAGAAATACTAAAAGGAACTCCAGCGTTTAATCACTCAGATTATAATAAATCATATGTTTATTTTAAAAACTTACCGAAGTTGGTTAGTACAATAAATAAATTGGAAAAAGAATTAAAAGCATTAAAAGAAAAATAAAGAATATGAATCAAAATACTATACAAAACGAAGTTACACTTTCTGGTGTTGGATTACACACAGGAATTGATGTTACAATGACTTTTAAGCCAGCACCCATTAATCATGGTTATGCTTTTGTTAGATTAGATTTAGAAGGAACACCAGTAATAGAAGCGAATGCCAATTATGTAGTCAATACACAAAGAGGAACTAACCTTGAAAAAAATGGAGTTCAAATAAATACTTGTGAGCATGTTTTAGCGGCTGTTTATGCCTTGGGAATTGATAATATAATTATAGAAATTAATGCTCCAGAGCCTCCAATTATGGATGGTTCATCAATACACTTTATTGAAGCATTAGAAAAAGGTAAAATATTAGAGCAAGATGCTACAAGAGAAGAATACATAGTTAAAGAAATCATTTCTTATGTTGATAGTGAAACTGGAAGTGAAATTATTTTAATGCCAGCGGATGAATATCAAGTAACAACTATTGTTGATTTTGGAACTAAAGTTTTAGGTACACAAAATGCGTCGCTAAATAGGTTATCAGATTTTAAAAAAGAGATTGCAGCTGCAAGAACGTTTAGTTTTTTACATGAAATAGAAATGCTATTAGATAACAACCTGATAAAAGGAGGTGATTTAAATAATGCTATTGTATATGTAGATAAAGAAATTTCTAAAGAAACTACCGAAAAGTTAAAGAGAGTATTTGATAAACCTAACATTTCTGTTAATTCAAATGGAATTTTAGACAATTTAACTTTACGTTGGGCTAATGAAGCTGCAAGACATAAATTACTAGATGTAATTGGTGATTTGGCTTTAGTAGGAACAAGAATTAGAGGAAAGATAATTGCAAATAAACCAGGACATTCAGTAAATACTTTATTCGCAAAGAAGTTGGCGAGTATTATAAAAAAGGAGAAAAGAAATAAAGTGCCGCAATTTAATTTAAATGAGCCGCCTTTAATGGATATCCATCAAATCATGGATATTTTACCACATAGACCACCATTTTTATTAATTGATAGAATTTTAGAATTATCAGAAAGTAAAGTTGTTGGAATGAAAAATGTAACAATGAATGAAAACTTCTTTGTTGGTCATTTTCCAGGAGCACCAGTAATGCCAGGAGTTTTACAAGTTGAAGCAATGGCACAGTGTGGCGGAATATTAGTGTTAAGCACAGTTCCAGATCCTGAAAATTATTTAACATATTTCATGAAAATGGATAATGTGAAGTTCAAACAAAAAGTGTTGCCTGGAGATACATTAATATTTAGTTGTGAATTAATTACACCTATAAGACGCGGAATTTGTCACATGCAAGCATACGCATATGCAAATAATAAATTAGTTGCAGAAGCACAGTTAATGGCACAAATAGCAAAAAAATAAATTTTAAAAAGATGAACCGAGCAAAAAACATTTTTTTTTGCGAACACATTTCATCAATTAAAAAATAAAAAACACGAAATGAATCAACCACTAGCGTATATACATCCAAGAGCTAAAATTGCGAGAAACGTAGTAGTAGAACCTTTTACTACTATCCATAGTAATGTTAAAATTGGTTCAGGAACTTGGATTGGCTCTAACGTTACCATTATGGAAGGAGCAAGGATAGGAAAGAATTGTAGAATTTTTCCTGGCGCAGTTATTTCTGCCATTCCTCAAGATTTAAAATTTGAAGGAGAAGATTCTTTGACTATTATTGGAAATGACGTTACTATAAGAGAATGCGTTACTATAAATAGAGGAACAAGTGCATCTGGAAAAACGGT
>CAJXUO010000122.1 GCA_913061425.1 uncultured Lutibacter sp. | reverse complement strand
ACTCCTATTGGCACAAGTGGATTAATGAAAAGAGATGGTTTAGATTGTGTGGATATTGGGTTTGCATTTTTAAAAGAATTTAGGGGAAAAGGCTATGCATATGAAGCCACTAAAAGAGTCTTAGACTTTGGTCTTGAAGAATTAAAGATGAGTCCAATTGCTGCTATAACTACCATAGAAAATATTAGTTCTTCCAACCTATTAGAAAGAATGGGATTTAAGCATGAACAAAATATTTTTATCCCTAATGATCCTGAAGAGTTGCGATTGTTTATGCATTATTAATAATAAATTAAAATATATCCTTTTACGTTTGAGTGTTGTTATACCAAGAAACTCCTTCGATGTTAAAACAATTTTTCTGGATGTGCTCAGGCGCAGACATACTTTGCAGATATTATCAATAAACGATATGATTTTAACTAGTTGTGAGTAAAATTTCGCCATAACTTATTATTTCATTATCTTTATAGTATGGATTCTATCGTTACAATTACATCTGATTTTATAGAAAAATATACTGTTTTTAACGAATTGGTTTTAGCTTTAAAAGACGCTTTTAAAGTCAATGAAATATTAGTACCAATGCGCCATCATCATGATTTTCCTAACCCAAAAGTAGACATAGACTCAACATTATTATTGATGCCTGCGTGGAACCCAAGTGAAAATGCAGGAGTAAAGATTGTAACTATAAGTCCAGAAAACGGGCAATTCGATTTACCATCTATTAACGGAACATACATCTATTTAGACGCCGTAAAAGGAACCATAAATGCACTTATAGAAGGGAAAAGCCTAACTACTAAAAGAACTGTAGCAACCTCTGCTTTGGCATCATCATTTCTATCAAACAAAAACTCAGCTTCTCTTTTAATGATTGGTACTGGCGCACTTTCAATCAATCTTATTAAAGCACACGCTTCAGTAAGACCCATAAAAGAAGTATATGTTTGGGGGCGAAATTTTGATAAAGCAAAGAAGATTTGCGAGCAACTTAAAAACGAAACTTTTACCTGCACACCTATCAAATCAATTGAAGAAAAAATAACTGAAGTAGCAATAATTTCTTGTGCTACGCTCTCAAAAACTCCTCTGGTTTTAGGGACGTTATTAAAACCTGGACAACATATAGATTTAGTTGGAGCTTATACAAAAGATATGCGAGAAGCTGATAATGAAACTATCCTAAAAGCATCAATATTTCTTGACACCTTTCAAGGTGGATTAAAAGAAAGTGGCGATATCGCTATCCCATTACAAGAAGGAATACTTAAAGAAAAAGATATTAAAGCAGATTTATTTGAACTTTGTGCCAACAAGAAATAAGGGAGAGTTTCTATAGAGGAAATAACCGTTTTTAAATCTGTTGGACATACTTTAGAAGACCTAACAGCAGCAAATTATTACTATAAAAAATATACTAAAGATGCCTAAAACTACGTATCAAAATATTTTGAAGAACACGTCATTCACTCCTCCAAAAAATTGGCTGCAAATAAAAACAATTGACTTGCATACTGGTGGAGAACCTTTGCGTGTGATAGTTGAAGGTTTTCCAAAATTAGAAGGAAATTCCGTATTAGATTACAGAAGGTATTGCAAAGAAAATTATGACGAATTACGAACATCATTAATGTTTGAACCTCGTGGTCATGCAGATATGTATGGCTGTATTTTAGTTCCTCCAAACGATGATGAAGGTGATTTCGGAATCTTATTTTTACACAATGAAGGATACTCAACTATGTGCGGACACGCTATAATCGCGATCTCTACACTTGCTATAGAAATGAACTGGATTGAAGTCAAAGAAGGTGATAATCTTTTAAAAATTGATGCTCCTTGTGGTCGAATTACTTCTTATACAAATGTGAAAAATGGAAAAGTCACAAGAGTTCGTTTTCACTGTGTTCCAAGTTTTGTAGTTGGTTTAGACAGAACAGTTGAAGTAAATGGATTAGGAACAGTAACGTATGATTTAGCATATGGAGCCGCTTTTTATGCTTATGTAGATATGGCTAAAAATAATTTTGATTTTAATTTAACATCAGATTCATATCGCCAAATCATAAATAAAGGGATGGATATCAAACATGCTGTGATGAAAGTAGATAAAGAAATTTTACATCCTTTTGAAGATGATTTGAGTTTTTTATACGGCACAATTTTTATAGACAATACTATACAACCCTCTGGAAATAATAGTAGAAATGTTTGTATTTTTGCCGAAGGCGAAGTAGACCGCTGTCCGACAGGATCAGGTGTTTCTGGGAGAATGGCTATACACAAAGCAAGAAATGAAATTGATTATGGCGAATCAATGACTATAGAAAGCATTACGGATTCTATCTTTACAGGCGCTATCGTTTCAGAGGCAAATTATGGTTCCTTTAAAGCGGTAATTCCTCAAGTTGAAGGCAATGCATATATTACTGGCATGCAAACTTTTGTGATTGACCCAAAAGACCCAATGAAAAACGGATTTATATTAAGATGAGAAACTCTATGATAACAATTATACTGAAGATGAATAAACTCTCTTTATTAATTATATTAAGCCTGTTTCTTTTTAGTTGTAATGAGAAAAAATCAGCTTCAAAAAATTTAGAAACTTCTTCTTTTCTAAATTTTAGCAAAAACATACTTGATTATACTATTTCTCCTAAAAAACTTTTTGACAAATCTGGGTTAATGTTTTCAGATCAAGGCGCTTGGTTTGCTTATAGCTTTCCAGACTCAATAAATACAACTGGTTTTTCTGGGCCATTCATAATGACTCAACAAAATGGCGTTTGGAGTAGTAATTCACTCACAAATTTAGTGATTGAAAACAATACTTGGACTACACATAATACATCGAGTTATAACAGTCATTTAGAGCAGGTTTTCCAATCTAATAATTTAGAACTAAAACAAGAATTAGTCTTTTATTCTGGACATACTGCAATAATCAAATCAACTTTAAAAAACACTGGTACATCCAAAGCAACATTTACGTATCACTTTAAAAATAAACCGCTTTTAGCCACAGGATTGAAACTTTCGGCAAGTAGTAATCAACTAAATATTAATTCATCAAAATCTGATGCTGTTGGTCATTTAATTTTTCCAAAAAACACTAAGCTAACAGTTACAGACAGCACATATACCTCTAGTAAAACTCAACTAGAATTAAAACCAAATCAAACTAAAGAATTTGTTATTTCTCAAACTTTCATTTTCCCTAAATATTCTTGGGAAAAAGAAAAACTGGAGACAATTAATTTTGATGATGTTTTAAAAGTGCGAAAACAAGAAAAAGAAACACACTTAAAAGCACTTATCGAAAACCGTAAGCCTCAATTTCAAGACAATATCTATGCTCAAGTTTTAACAAAAGCGCATCTTACTTTGCAAAACAACTGGCGTATTCCAGCAGGTGAAATTAAGCACGAAGGTTTATTCCCTAGTTATCATTATAAATGGTTTAATGGATTTTGGTCGTGGGATTCTTGGAAGCATGCTGTAGGGCTTTCGTATTACAACACTGACTTAGCAAAGAAGCAAGTGAAATTAATGTTTGAATTTCAGAATGAAGATGGTTTCGTTGCAGATTGTGTGTATAGAGATACTTCCATAGAAGCTCATAACTACCGTGATACAAAACCTCCTCTTTCGGCTTGGGCAGTCAAAAAAATTTATGAGAAAGATAAGGATGTAGAATTTGTGAAATATATGTATCCGAAGTTAAAAAAGTATCATCAATGGTGGTATGACAAACGTGATTATGATAAAGATGGAATGTGTGAATATGGTTCTACAGATGGAAGTTTAATTGCCGCAAAATGGGAAAGTGGAATGGATAATGCCATTCGTTTTGATACTTCTAAAATTCTAAAAAATGGTAAGGATGCATATTCACTAGATCAAGAAAGTGTAGATTTAAATGCGTATTTATATGCCGAAAAATTATATTTAGCACAACTTTCAGAAGTTATAAATGCTGAAGATACATCGCGCTATAGAAATGAAGCCGAAGTTTTAAAAATAAAAATTCAAAAACAATTCTATGATGAAAATGATGGTTGGTTTTACGACACATCATTAGATGGGAAAATATTTATAAAAGGAGAAGGAAGCGAAGGATGGACAGCGCTTTGGGCAAATGCAGCTACTCAAGAGCAGGCGGAAGCAGTGAAAATTAAAATGATGGATACTACTAAATTCTATACCAAAGTTCCGTTTCAAACAATGAGTGCAGATCATCCAAAGTTCGATCCTTTAAAAGGTTATTGGCGAGGACCAAACTGGTTAGATCAAGCATATTTTGGTGTAAAAGGATTGCGTAATTATGGTTTTGATAAAGAAGCTAATAATGCAACTATTCAAATTTTAAAAGGAGCTGAAGGCATAATAGGGAAAGGAAAGGCTATACGTGAAAATTACCATCCACTTACAGGAAAAGGGTTGCATGCCCAAAATTTTAGTTGGAGTGCAGCACATGTTATAATGTTATTACAGAAGGATTAAAATGAGTTATACCGATATTAAAATAAATATAAAACAAGCAGAAAATATACTTTTAAAAGTATATGGCATTCATGGAATTGCATCAAAACTTCCTGGTTATGTAGATTTTAATTTCAGAATGAAAGTTAAAAATAACGAAAGTTTTATACTGAAAATTTCACGTCCAGAAGAGTCTAAAAAATATCTTGAGTTTCAGCAAAATTTATTACAGTATATCGAAGACCGTGATGAAGATCTTATCGCTCCAAAAGTAATTACAGATAAAAATAATAATTCAATTTCCGAAATAACAGACGAATTTGGGAAGAAACGATTTGTACGGCTACTAACTTGGGTTTCAGGTAGAGTTTGGAGTTCTGTAAATCCACAATTAGAAGATTTTCGATTTAGTTTAGGCAAACAATGCGGTACACTAACAAAAGTACTTCATAGTTTTGAGCATCCCAAAGCGCACTACAATTTTGAATGGGATATTGCGCAATCGCTTTGGACCAAAGAGCACCTTCATTTATTTACTGCAGATAAAAAAGAGATTCTAATAGAATTTCAAGATAAATTTGAGGGGACTCAATCCTCGTATATAAAACTTCGGAAAAGTGTAGTTCATAATGATCCAAATGATAATAATATTATTGTTTCTGACGATATACTTAATCCAAGAGCAACGGCAGCAATTGACTATGGTGATGCCATATACACACAAACAATTAATGATCTAGCCATTCTATGCGCATATGGCACTATGGGGCATAACGATCCCTTAAGCGCCTCATTAGCATTGATAAAAGGATATCATTCAACTTTCCCTTTAGAAGAAATAGAATTGGAGCATTTATACAATGCAATTGCAATGCGATTGGTAATTATAGTTACAAGAGCCGC
>CAJXUO010000121.1 GCA_913061425.1 uncultured Lutibacter sp. | reverse complement strand
CGAGATGTAGAGAGGTCTCGTGGGCTCGGAGATGTGTATAAGAGACAGTATCGCTTCTCATATCAAATAATACTTTGTACATTATTTCACGTTCGTTTGCGAAATCAGAATTTGATTTATTGTTTGAAATGACTGAAGGTAAATTATTTCTATTTTGAGGTAAATAATGTGCTAATTTCTCAGAATCTATAGCTCTGCTCTCTTCTACAACGGAAATTTGTTCTGCAATATTTCGTAATTGACGAATATTTCCTGGATAATTATAAGTAAGCAATAAGTCAACAGCATCATCTGTTAAACGAATAGTTGGCATGTTGTATTTTTGAGCAAAGTCCGCAGCAAACTTTCTAAACAACAAATGGATATCTTCTTTTCTTTTTCTTAAAGGAGGTAAATCAATTTCTATAGTACTTAATCTATAGTATAAGTCTTCACGAAATTTACCTTTTTCTATTGCTTCAAGCATTTTTAAATTGGTAGCGGCAACAATACGAACATTTGTTTTTTGAACCTTACTCGAGCCTACTTTGATAAATTCACCATTCTCTAAAACACGTAATAAACGCACTTGAGTAGTTAATGGCAATTCACCAACTTCATCTAGAAAAATTGTTCCGCCATCAGCAACTTCAAAATAACCATCTCTAGTTGATGTAGCGCCTGTAAACGCCCCTTTTTCATGGCCAAACAATTCACTGTCAATAGTTCCTTCTGGAATTGCACCACAGTTTACAGCAATATATTTTGCATGTTTTCTGTGAGATAATGCATGAATTATTTTGGGAATGCTTTCTTTTCCAACACCGCTTTCTCCAGTGACTAAAACTGAAATATCAGTTGGAGCAACTCGTACTGCTTTTCCAAGTGAGCGATTTAATTGAGCATCATTCCCAATAATCTCAAAACGTTGTTTTATGACTTGTAAGTTGTCCATTTATTAATTATTTTTTGAATAATTTAACGCTTCACCTATTAAAGTTGCACTTGTACAATCATTAACTTTCACATTGACGAAATCGCCAATCTTGTAATTTTCTTTTGGGAAAACAACTACTGTGTTTTGAGGGTTTCTCCCTTTCCAATGCGAGTCAGCCTTTTTAGATTGACCTTCTATTAACACTTCAACAGTTTTTCCTAAAAAAGCTTTAGTTCTATGCTCACTATGCTTTCTTTGTTGAGCAATAACTTCAGTTAGTCGACGTTTTTTTACTTCATCAGGTACATTATCGTCACTTTTTTTAGCAGCTAATGTTCCAGGTCTTTCAGAGTAAGAAAACATATATCCAAAATCATATTTTACTTCTTCCATCAGACTCAATGTGTCTTGATGGTCTTGTTCTGTTTCGTCACAAAAGCCAATAATCATATCTTGACTAAAAGAGCAGTCAGGAACAATATTTTTAATATTATTTACGAGTTCTAAATACTCTTCTCTTGTATGTTGGCGATTCATTGCCTTCAAGATTTTAGTACTTCCAGATTGAACAGGTAAGTGCATGTGTCTACAAACATTTGGTTGTTTTTCCATCACATGTATCACATCAAGACTCATATCTTGAGGATTGGAAGTTGAAAATCGAAACCTCATTTTTGGGAACGTTGCAGCACACATATCTAATAGTTGAGCGAAATCAACTGCTGTAGCTTTAGCAATATCAGTCGCTTTCTTAAAGTCTTTTTTTAGACCTCCACCAAACCATAAGAAACTATCCACATTTTGACCTAAAAGAGTAATTTCTTTATAATTTTTATCAACTAATTCTTGAATCTCTTTGATAATACTTTGAGGATCTCTACTTCGTTCTCGCCCTCTTGTAAAAGGTACAACACAGAATGTACACATGTTATCACATCCTCTGGTAATTGATACAAATGCAGAAACTCCATTAGAATTTAAGCGTACAGGAGAAACATCACCATAGGTTTCATCTTTAGATAAAATTACATTTATAGCATCACGTCCAGCATCTATTTCTTTTAATAAGTTAGGTAAATCACGATATGCATCAGGACCAACAACTAAATCAACAATTTTTTCTTCCTCTAAAAACTTTTCTTTTAGCCTTTCAGCCATGCAACCTAATACTCCAACTTTCATCGTTGGATTTATTTTTTTTACAGCATTATATTTCTGTAATCTTTTACGAATAGTTAATTCAGCTTTTTCTCTAATGGAACAAGTATTTACTAAAACTAAATCTGCTTCATGAAGTTTAGAAGTAGTATTAAATCCTTGTTTAGATAGTATTGAAGCGACAATCTCACTGTCGTTAAGATTCATTTGACACCCATAACTTTCTATATAAAGTTTTTTAGTATTTTCTTTTATATTTTCAGTTACAAGGGCATTTCCTTGATTTTTTTCAACAATAATTTTTTCTTCCATTATATATCAAAATAGGTTTACAAAGGTACAACCAAATTTAATAAAATATGACAAATTGGCAGAAAATTAACATTGAAGATTTGAGGTTATTTTTTAAAAAAAGAAAGAAAAAATTTGATTTTAAAAAAAACTATATACTTTTGCACTCTTCATCAATCTTAAATATTTTAAGGTTTTACGAGAAAAAATTAGAGATATATGGCAAAAAATTTAGTAATAGTTGAGTCACCTGCAAAAGCAAAAACCATAGAGAAATTTCTTGGAAAAGATTTTCAAGTAGAGTCTAGTTATGGGCACATTGCAGACTTACCATCCAAGGAATTAGGTATAGATGTAGAGGGTGATTTTAGTCCAAAATATATAGTTTCAGATGATAAAAAACCAGTTGTTAAGAAGCTAAGAGCATTAGCGAAAAAAGCAGATATGGTTTGGTTAGCGAGTGATGAAGATAGAGAAGGAGAGGCGATTGCGTGGCATTTAAAAGAGCAATTAGAGTTGAAAGATGAAAATACAAAGCGTATTGTTTTTCATGAAATTACAAAAAACGCCATTTTAAAAGCAGTCGAGAACCCTAGAGATATTGACTACAACATGGTCAATGCTCAACAAGCTCGTAGAGTTTTAGATAGGCTTGTAGGTTATGAATTATCGCCCGTTTTATGGAGAAAGGTGAAAGGAGGCTTGTCTGCAGGTAGAGTACAATCTGTAGCTGTACGTTTAATTGTAGAGAAAGAAAGAAGTATTAAAGAATTTACTGCAGAAGCACATTATAAAGTAGTTGCTGAATTTTCAAATATTGAAGGAAAAACGTTTAAAGCAATAATCCCAAAGAATTTTGATAGTAAAAAAGCAGCAGAGGATTTTTTAAAATCATCTTCAACTGCTGATTTCTCTATTGCCGATTTACAAAAAAAACC
The DNA here is from genome assembly GCA_913061425.1 of uncultured Lutibacter sp. GTDB lineage: Bacteria > Bacteroidota > Bacteroidia > Flavobacteriales > Flavobacteriaceae > Urechidicola. The sequence goes on along the minus strand of CAJXUO010000121.1, from coordinate 2,225 downwards.
AGCAAAGAAATCGCCAGCAGCACCATTTACAACATCAACATTACAGCAAGAGGCATCAAGAAAATTGGGGTATCCTGTAGGTAAAACAATGCAAGTTGCACAACGTTTGTATGAAGCAGGTTTAATTACATATATGAGAACAGACAGTTTAAATCTTTCTGTTGATGCTAGAAATGCTGCTGAAGAAGAAATTACAAATTATTACGGAGCAGAATATAGTAAACAACGTGTTTTTAAAACGAAATCTAAAGGTGCTCAAGAAGCGCATGAGGCTATTCGTCCTACAAGCATGAAAAAGCATTCTATTAATGCAGAGTACGACCAAGATAGATTGTATGATTTAATTTGGAAAAGAACGTTGGCATCTCAAATGAGTGATGCGCAATTAGAAAGAACAAATGTAAAAATAGAGAATTCTGAAAATGAGAAAATTTTCACTGCAAATGGTGAAATGATAAAGTTTGATGGTTTTTTAAAAGTATATTTAGAAGGGAATGACAATGAAGATGAAGAGCAAGCAGGAATGCTACCAAATTTAAAAATCGGTGAAAATTTAGAGTACGGTTTTATAAATGCTACACAGCGTTTTACGAGTCCTCCTTATCGTTTTACTGAAGCTGCTTTGGTGAAAAGATTGGAAGAATTAGGAATTGGAAGACCCTCTACTTATGCTCCAACAATTTCTACAGTTCAACGAAGAGGTTATGTAGAAAAAGGAGAGAATGAAGGTTTGGAAAGAAATTACGAGCAAATAATTCTTTCTAATGGAGAAATAAAAAATAATGGCTTAACTGAAAAAACAGGTTCAAATAAAGGGAAATTAATTCCTACAGATATAGGTAACATAGTTAATGATTTCTTAGTCACAAATTTTTCTAATATTTTAGATTTTGGCTTTACTGCCAAAGTAGAATCTTCTTTTGATAGTATTTCTGAGGGTGATGAAAACTGGATCTCTATGATAAAAGGTTTTTATGCTGATTTCCATCCAACTGTAACTCATGTTTCAGAAAATGCAGAAAGAGAGTCAGGTGAAAGGATTTTAGGAAAGCATCCTGAAAGTGGAAAAACAGTATTAGTAAGATTAGGGAAGTTTGGACCAATAGTTCAAATAGGCGCTCCAGATGACGAAGAAAAACAATTTGCAAGTTTGCAAGGTGACCAAACTCTTGGAAACATCACTATGGAAAATGCTTTAGAGTTGTTTTTATTGCCAAAAAGTCTAGGGAATTATGAAAGTGAAGAGGTAATTGTCTCTAATGGTAGATTTGGCCCTTATGTTCGTTTTGGAACTATGTTTGTATCATTACCAAAAGGAGAGAATCCTATGGAAGTTGATTTAGATAGAGCTGTCGAATTGATTGAAGCAAAGAAAGAAGCAGACGCTCCAATTGCAGAATACGAAAACCTTCCAGTACAAAAAGGAGTGGGTCGTTTTGGCCCATTTATTAAGTGGAACAGTACATTTATCAATGTAAACAGGAAATATGATTATGATAATTTGTCTTTTGATGATATCGTTGAGTTAATTGAAACGAAGAAACAGAAGGATATAGATAAGGTTATTCATAATTGGGAAGAAGACGGGATAAGAGTTGAGAAAGCTCGTTGGGGACGTTTTAATATTTTACAAGGAAAAGTAAAAATTGAAATGCCAAAAACTACAAATGCAGAAAAATTAACCTTAGAAGAGGTAAAAGCAATTATAGAAAAAAAGGCTCCAAAAAAGAAAGCGAAAAAGAAAACGGTAAATAAAAAAGCAACAAAAAAGAAATAATTTACTAAATTTGCTCATTGTTTAACCCCCTAAATGACATTTGCAACATGAATATTGACTATTTATGTCCAATTGACGATACTGTTATTGCACATCTTATGGTGCAATCCGAACAGACGTTAGGATATCAGATTTCAATTCATTCTACACAAAATGGAGTTCCTGATTTAAAAGGGATTCAAATCGCTATACTTGGGGTTAAAGAAGGTCGTAATTCAATTGACAATGAAGATACAGGTCAGGGAATTAGCGAGATAAGAAAACAATTATACAAGCTTTTTTCAGGTAGTTGGATTTCTAAAATTGCCGATTTAGGTAATATTCAACAAGGGAATACTGTTGAAGACACGTATTTTGCAGTTAGTGATTTACTTTCTAGTTTATTAAAGAAAAATATTATCCCTATCATTATCGGTGGAGGTCATGATTTAACGTATGCAAATTATAG
>CAJXUO010000120.1 GCA_913061425.1 uncultured Lutibacter sp. | reverse complement strand
ATTGGTGCAGTTGTATTTTTAGTAAGTATTCTTTATACAGTTTTTACAACTAAAGAGTATCCGCCAGAAGATATGGAAGCCTTTAAAAAAGAAAAATCTAAAAAGAATAAATTTGTTTCTGATATCTTAGAAAATATAGGGAATATGCCTAGTACAATGAAAAAATTAGGAGTTGTTCAGTTTTTTAGTTGGTTTGCTTTTTTTACAATGTGGAGTATGGCAAATCCTGCGTTAACAGAGCATGTTTTTCAAACGCCTGCTCCAATTGAAGCAAGTTTTGATATGGCATTATCTGTGCAAAAAGAAGCTTTTAGCATAGCGAACACAGCTTTTCAAAAATCATCAAATTTAGTCGGTTCTTCTATGGGTATTTATGGATTGTCATCAATGGTTTTTGCATTGTTACTAGTTCTATATACTGCAAAAAGAAGAATAAACAGAAAGTTTGTTCATATGGCATCTTTAATTTTAGGAGGCTTAGGTTTTATATCTATGTATTATGCTTCACCAGAAACCTTAAAATATAGTTTTGTTTTAATAGGTTTTGCTTGGGGAAGTATTCTTTCTATGCCATATGCAATGTTATCAAGTTCTGTAGATCCAAATAAAATGGGGGTATTTATGGGTATTTTCAACATGTTTATCGTTATTCCTCAAATTATTGCAGCTCTTGGAGGAATCAATTTTGTATCAGGATTATTAGGAGAAAAGGCAATAAATTCAATGATAGTTGCAGGTCTTAGTTTGATAATTGCAGGTCTATGTAATTTTTTAATTACCGATAAAAATGCAATTACTTATCAAACTGAAGAAATTTAAATGAAAAGAGGATTTATATTCGATTTAGATGGTGTCATTGTTGACACTGCAAAATATCATTACTTAGCTTGGAGAAAATTAGCAAACGAATTAGGTTTCGAATTTACCAAAGAACAAAACGAGTTATTTAAAGGCGTTAGTAGAAAACGCTGTTTAGAAATTCTGTTAGATATTGGTAAAGTAGAAGCAACACAAGATCAGTTTGACACTTGGATGGTTGAAAAGAACGTTGATTATCTAGCGTATATTAAAAATATGGATGAATCAGAAATTCTTCCAGACGTTCCTAAAGTATTAGACTTTTTAAAAGAAAATAATATTCCAATAGCCTTAGGTTCAGCAAGTAAAAATGCTCATCCTATTTTAGAAAAAGTTAATTTATTACATTATTTTGATACAATTGTAGATGGAAATAATGTTACAAAAGCAAAACCTGACCCTGAAGTTTTTTTGTTAGCAGCAAAACAATTAGGCGTAAGTTCTATTGATTGTGTAGTTTTTGAAGATGCTGTTGCTGGTGTTGAAGCTGCTAATGCAGCAAAAATGATAAGTATAGGTGTTGGAGATGAAATTGTGCTTTCTAAAGCACAATTTAACTTTAAGGATTTCACAGAAATCAGCACCGATTTTATTAAATATTTAATGAAAAATTAATATGAATCAAGATTATATAATACCAAATGAATGGTCAATCCTTGAAAAAGGTTTTGACAATAAAATGGTGAAATCTTCAGAAAGTCTGTTCAGCATTGGCAATGGCGCCATGGGACAACGCGCTAATTTTGAAGAACAGTATACAGGCGAAACTTTTCAAGGAAGTTATATTGCAGGCGTTTATTATCCAGACAAAACACGAGTTGGGTGGTGGAAAAATGGATATCCAGAGTATTTTGCAAAGGTCTTAAATGCACCTAATTGGATTGGAATTAACGTTTTAATCAATAAGGAGAAATTAGATTTGCATACTTGTAGATCAATTTCAAATTTTAGGAGAGAACTAAACATGAAAGAAGGTTGGTTGTCAAGAAGTTTTGAAGCTATTTTACAAAATGGAAGCAAAATTAAAGTTGATACGAAACGTTTTTTAAGTCTAGACTTGGATGAGGTTGGTGCTATTAATTATAATGTAACTCCTTTAAATGCTGATGCTAAAATCACTTTCAACCCTTATTTAGATGCAGGGATAACCAATGAAGACACCAATTGGGATGATCAATTTTGGGACGTTTTAGAAGTTACACAAAACAATCAGCAATCGTTTATTAAGGCAAGAACCATGAAAACACATTTTTCTACGTGCACATTCATGGAATCTAGATTGTTTATTGATAATAATGAGGTTATTACAGGTTGTAATAACGAACAATCTTCAAGTTATATATCTTGCTCATATCAACAAGAAATCAAACAAAATCAAACATATACAATTCACAAATTTGGTGGATATGTTGTGGATAGAAATCATAATGAAAACGAATTAGTTTCAGCAGCAAAAGATGTTTTAGACAAAGCAGTAAGTTTTGGGTTTTATGCATTATTAGAAATACAAAAAAAATCTTGGGAGAAAATCTGGAATATGTCTGACATCACTATTGAAGGAGATGTAAAAGCGCAACAAGGAATTCGTTTTAATATTTTTCAGTTAAACCAAACCTATTCAGGTACAGATGCAACTTTAAATATTGGTCCAAAAGGTTTTACAGGAGAAAAATATGGAGGAAGTACCTATTGGGACACAGAAGCTTATTGTATTCCTTTTTACATGGCTACAAAAGACCAATCTGTTGCTAGAAATTTATTAGAATACAGGTATAAACATTTAGATAAAGCTATCGAAAATGCTAAAAAAATAGGTTTAAATAACGGAGCAGCATTATACCCAATGGTTACCATGAATGGTGAAGAATGTCATAATGAATGGGAAATTACCTTTGAAGAAATTCATAGAAATGGTGCTATTTCTTTTGCAATTTATAATTATGAAAGGTTTACAAATGATGAAACGTATATCCCTGAAAAAGGATTAGAGGTTTTAATTGGTATTGCACGTTTTTGGCAACAAAGAGCAACCTTTTCATCCGATAAAAATAAATTCATGATTTTGGGTGTTACTGGCCCAAATGAATATGAAAATAATATTAATAATAACTGGTATACAAATTACATAGCAAAATGGTGTATTCAATATGCACTAGAGAGTATTGAGAAAATTAAAAAAAATCATAATTCTGACTACATTAGAATTAAAGAAAAAACTACTTTTTCAGATGATGAATTATCTCAATGGAAAAATGTAGAAGATAATATGTATTTACCTTATTCTGAAAAGGAAAATATTTTCTTACAACAAGATGGGTTTTTAGACAAAGAATTAATTTCAGTCGCAAATTTAGATAAGAGCCAAAGACCTATCAACCAAAAATGGAGTTGGGATCGAATTTTACGCTCCCCTTATATAAAACAAGCAGATGTTTTACAAGGTTTTTATTTTTTCGAAGATCATTTTTCGGATGAAGAATTGGAACGTCATTTTAATTTTTATGAGCCTTTCACAGTTCATGAAAGTTCTCTTTCTCCATGTGTCCATAGTATTCAGGCTGCAAAGTTAAATGAAATGGATCAAGCATATGAGTTTTATTTAAGAACTTCTAGGTTAGATTTAGATGATTACAATCACGAAGTAGAAGAAGGGTTACATATAACTTCTATGGCAGGAACTTGGATGAGTATTGTTGAAGGTTTTGGAGGGATGAGGGTGCTAAACAATACACTTTCCTTTTCACCAAAAATACCTAAAGTATGGAATTCGTATTCATTTAAAGTAAATTTCAGAAATCAAATTATTACTATTAATGTTACTCAAAATGGAACTCATTTTGAATTAGATGGTACACAAGAAATAAACATTTTAGTAAATGGAAAATTAGTTATTGTACTTCCTAATAAATTATTAACAGTTTAAGATATAAATAATGAAACTCAACAGATGCATTTTTTTCTCATTAGCGATTGTAGTTTTGTTTTCCTGTGATAATGTAGAAACTAAAAAAAATGTTTCTAGAGTTTCGTTTTTAAATACTTCTTTAGAAAGAGTTGAACCAACAAATTGGTGGGTTGGTTTAAAAAACACGTCACTACAATTATTGGTAAAAGAAGAGAATATTGGAAACTCAATACCATCAATTTCTTATGCTGGCGTTTCTATTGAAAAAATACATAAAGCAAAAAGTGAAAACTATTTGTTTATCGATTTAAGTATTGATGAATCTACAAAAGCAGGAAAGTTTGACATCGCTTTTACGTTTGATGACGGCAACAAAAAATCACATACCTACGAGTTAAAATCAAGAGAAAAACCTGCGGATGATTATGTTGGTTTTGACAGTTCTGACGTTTTATATTTAATTACACCAGATCGTTTTGCAAATGCTGATACTTCAAACGATACAGGTTCTAAGATTTCAAAAGTAAATGAAACAGTTGAAACTGTTCACTTTATGAAAGAAACTACTATAAATAGAGACGACGACTATGCAAGACATGGTGGTGATATTAAAGGAATAACCAATCATTTAGATTATATAAATGAAATGGGGTTTACCGCAATTTGGTCTTGTCCGTTATTAACCAATGACATGCCAAGGCAGTCTTATCATGGTTATGCAATTACAGATTTGTATGAAATAGATCCTCGATTTGGAACTTTAGCAGATTATCGAGAATTGGCTGATGAATCAAGAAAAAAAGGAATCAAATTAATTATGGATCAAGTTGCCAATCATTGTGGTAGCGAACATTGGTGGATGAAAGATTTACCTTTTAAAGATTGGGTAAATCATCAAGAAAATTTTGAAAATAAGGGTGATTTAATTACTTCAAATCACAGAAGAACATCTAATCAAGATATTTATGCTTCTAAAGTTGATAAAAAAGGAATGACAGATGGTTGGTTTGTGCCTACAATGCCAGATTTGAACCAGAAAAATCCATTTATGGCTAAATATATTATTCAAAATAGTATTTGGTGGATTGAAACGATTGGTTTAAGCGGAATTAGACAAGACACATATCCGTATCCAGACAAACAGTTTATGAGTGATTGGGCTGGAGCAATTATGAAAGAATATCCAAATTTTTCTATTGCTGGTGAAGAATGGAGTTACAATCCGCTATTAATTGGTTACTGGCAACAAGGTGCAAATAATAAAGATGGTTACGAATCTAATTTAAAGTCTACCATGGATTTTGCAATGCAAAAAAACGTTGTAGATGCTTTAAATGAAGAAGAATCTTGGAACAACGGTTTAGTGAAAATATACGAAGGTTTAGCAAACGATTTTCATTATACATCACCAAAAGATATTATGGTTTTTCCAGACAATCATGATATGAGTCGAATTTACACACAGTTAAAAGGAGACATCGAAAATACTAAAATGGCGTTGTCAACATATTTAATGTTGCCAAGAATCCCACAAATTTATTACGGAACAGAGATTCTAATGGAAGATTTTAAAAAACCTGGAGATCATGGTTTAATCCGTACAGATTTTCCTGGTGGATGGAAAGATGATTCGGCAAACGCTTTTACAGGTAAAGGTTTAAAAACCGAACAAAAAGACATGCAAAAGTTCTTAAAGAAGTTTTTAAATTATCGAAAAAATTCGAAGGCAATTCATGATGGAAAAACAGTTCATTTCGCACCATTTAAGGGAACCTATCTCTTATTCAGAATTTTAGATGATGAAGTTGTTGTAAAC
>CAJXUO010000119.1 GCA_913061425.1 uncultured Lutibacter sp. | reverse complement strand
CTAACCCTTCAATTGCAACACTTGTAAATGCTTCGCCAGTAACAGCGTCCAATACAGGAGTTCCTTCTTCTTTTCCTTCAGTCCATTGACCTTGAACGTAATGTTGTATTTTTTTCATATCAATGCCTGCGTAGGCAGGTATCTTTTAGTTATTAATTCTAAACTTTTTATTATCTAAATTCCAATTTAAGCTTAAATCTGACCAAGTTGTGTTCATTTCTACAATTAGATTAATTTTCCATTCTCTTTTCCATTTTTTGAATTGCCTCTCTCGAACAGAAGCTTTCTCTCCATTTTCGAACTCTTCAAAATAAACAAGCTTTTTACAATTATATTTTGCTGTAAATGAATTAGGATACATTTTATTTTCTTTAACTCTTTCGTCAATATTATTTGTTATGCCTATATAAATTACGCCGTTAGGTTTATTTGCCATTATGTAGACGTACCAATACTTCATCTTAGGAATCTGTTTTATTTATGTCTTACTTATTCTCTAGACATCTCTTTATTAAGTCGAATACATAAACTTAATTCCTGTTTCTTTATCCAGAGATTCCTGCCTACGCAGGAATGCGTTCTATTATTGCCGCATATCCTTGCCCAACTCCAATACACATTGTAATTAATGCATATCTTTTATTTTGTTCATGCAATTCTAAAGCCGCAGAATAAGCAATTCTCGCTCCAGTAACTCCTAACGGATGACCAATTGCAATTGAACCTCCATTTGGATTTAATCTTGGGTCGTTATCTGCTAATCCCCAAGCACGTGTACATGCTAAAGCCTGTGCTGCAAATGCTTCGTTTAATTCAATCACATCTATATCATCCATCGTTAAACCTGCTTTTTCTAACGCTTTATTAGAGGCTTGCACAGGACCAATTCCCATAATTTTAGGTTCAACCCCTACTACAGCAGAACTTACGATTCTAGCTAATGGTTTTAGATTATATTTTTTTACGGCATCTTCTGATGCTATAATTGTTGCTGCTGCTCCATCATTTAATCCTGATGAATTTCCAGCAGTTACACTTCCTCCTTCTTTTTTGAATGCTGTACGTAATTTCCCTAAAATTTCTAAAGAAGTTGTTGGCTTAACAAACTCATCTTTTGAAAATAGAATTGGATCTTTTTTACGCTGCGGAATTTCAACAGTTACTATTTCTTTTGCTAACCTTCCATTTTCTTGTGCTTTGGTTGCTTTCATTTGACTCCAATATGCAAATGCATCTTGATCTTCTCGAGAAATATTATATTTTTCTGCTAGATTTTCAGCAGTATTTCCCATTCCATCTGTGCCATATAATTTTTGCATTTTTGGATTGATAAAACGCCAACCAAAACTAGAGTCATACATTTTAGAATCGTTACCAAAAGCACTTGAAGGCTTTCCAATAACATAGGGTCCACGAGTCATATTTTCTACTCCTCCAGAAATAAATAGATCTCCATCTCCAGCTTTTATAGCTCTATTTGCATGAATAATGGCTGAAAGTCCTGAGCTACATAAACGATTCACTGTTTCTCCAGGAACTGTAAATGGTAATCCTGCCAATAAAGATGACATTCTCGCTACATTACGATTGTCTTCTCCTGCTTGATTAGCACAACCCATAATAACATCGTCATAAGCATCTTTTGGGATGTTAGGATTTCTTTTTACTAACTCTTCTATGACAATGGCTCCTAAATCATCAGTTCGAACTGCAGATAAGGTTCCTTTGTAACTTCCTATAGGAGTTCTTATTCCGTCTATTATATATGCTTCTTTCATTATTCCCAATCTTTTTGAGTACGATAAACGACACCTTTAAAAAGCGCTACTAATTCATCTCCTCGTTTAACTTCTACGATATTAAAACCTAATCTGTTATTTACTTTTTCAATGACGCATTCAGCAATTAAATAATCACCTTCGTTCAATGCTTCAATATGATTGATACTTGTTTCAATTGAAACAGCATATTTCCCATGTGTATTAGACGTAAATCCAAAAGCAGTATCTGCAAGTGAATAACTAATTCCTCCATGTGCTTTATTCATGCTGTTCAACATTTCTTTACGAATTGTCATTCCAACTTTCACACAACCAACTTCACTTTTTAAAATATCTATGCCTAGCCAAGTACTATAGGCATCTTGACTTAACATTTTATATGGAATTAATTCGCCTTTCATTTAAAAAAATGTTTTATTTCCGCTATTCATTTTTCTCAATAGAGGACTGCAACGGTATCTGTCTTCGTGATATTCGTTGTATAATTCGTCTAATTTAGAGACACACCATTTTATGCCTTTTTCGTCAGCCCAAGCCAATAAACCTTTAGGATAATTAACTCCTTTGGTCATAGCATTATCAATATCTTCTGCTGAGGAAATATTTAAAAATAAGGCATCTGCTGCTTCGTTGATTAGCATTGCTAAAACTCTGTCAAAAATTTGTTGTGCTAATACAGTATCTTTGGTTGGAGTAGGTTTTATTGCTCCTTCCGTATAATCATAGTATCCTTTTCCAGATTTTCTCCCTAGATATCCTGCTTCTGAAAAACGTTTTTGTGTAAATGAAGGTCTATATCTTGGGTCAAAATAGAATGCTGTAAATACTGTTTCGGTAACCGTATAATTTATATCATTACCAATAAAATCCATTAATTCAAAAGGGCCCATTCTAAAGCCTCCTAAAGTTTTTAAACTCCAATCAATCGTTGCGAAATCAGCCAATCCTTCTTCGTGAATTCGTAAAGATTCTCCGTAAAAGGGTCTTGCAACACGATTTACTATAAATCCTGGAGTGTCTTTGGCAACTGCAACGACTTTCTTCCAATCAGAAATAATTTGAGTTGCTTGGTCTAAAACCTCTTTTGATGTTTGAATGGCAGGAATCACTTCAACCAATTTCATTAATGGTGCTGGATTGAAAAAATGAATTCCAACACAACGTTCAGGTTTTTGTAATGACGCTGCAATTGATGCAATTGATAGACTTGAAGTGTTTGAGGCGATAATACAATCATCAGAAACATAACTTTCTAATTCTGAAAATACTTTTTTCTTGATGTCTAAATTCTCAATAATCGCTTCAATCGTTAAGTTTGAATCGGCTAAACCCTTTAAGTTATTTACGTAAGAAATATTATCTTGAATTCTGTTTTTTTCATCAGAATCAATACGCCCTTTTTCAATTAACCTTGACAATACTTTATCCAATGCAACTTTAGATTTGTTTAATGCAACTTGATTAGTGTCGTATAATTTCACTTTACAACCAGAAGTTGCAGCGACTTGTGCGATGCCACTTCCCATTGTTCCAGAACCAATTATTCCTACATTCATTTAGTTTCCTTTAAAATTAGGTTTTCTTTTTTCTATAAATGCTGCAACACCTTCTGCATAGTCATTAGTTTGCGCTGCTTCAATTTGTAACTTAGATTCCAATGCAAGTTGGTCTTCCAAAGTATTGCTCATCGATTTATTATACAATTCTTTAATCATCCCTAATGCCTTGGTTGGCATGTTCGCCATTTTTAGCGCCAATTTATGTACTTCTTCTTCAAAGTTTTCAAGTGGAATCATCTTGTAAATCATTCCTAATCGTTCTGCTTCTTCTGCAGAAATTTTATCACCAAGCATTGCTAAAGCTAATGCTTTCTGAAACCCAATCAACCTTGGTAAAAAGAAAGTTCCTGCACTATCAGGCACTAAACCTATAAGACTAAAAGCCTGTATAAAACTTACTTTTTCATGCGCAACGACAATATCACAGGATAGAGCAATATTAGCTCCTGCACCAGCAGCAACACCATTTATTGCACCTATAATTGGTTTTTTTATAGAACGAATTCGCGTAATTATGGGATTGTAATGCTCTTCTAATATTTTTTTGAATCCTGGATTTAAGTCTGGATCAGTAACTTCTTTTAAATCTTGACCTGCACAGAATGCTTTGCCGTTTCCAGTAAGTACAATCGCTCGTACTTCATCATTTTTCTCACAAGCGTCTAAAGTGTCTTGAAGTAAAAACGCCATTTCACGATTGAAACTGTTAAATACTTCAGGTCTGTTTAGCGTGATATACGCTATTTTATTTCCAATTTTTAATAGAATTGAATTATTGCTCATACCTTATTTTATGTTTTGTCTATTTAAGACATTTAAAATAGTCAAATGGTTCTTGACAGTCATCACACTGAAACTGTGCTTTACATGCTGTTGACCCAAATTGACTTACTAATCTTGTATTAGTTGACTTACAATTAGTACATTTTACCAATCTTTTACCATCAAGCAATACACTTTTATCTCCTTCAGCATCTAATGGTGCTGCTATTCCATAATCTTCTAACGCTTTTCTCCCTTTTGGTGTAATCCAATCAGTTGTCCAAGCAGGAGCGAGGATTAATTCTATTTCTGAATTGTATCCTTTTTCTTTTAATGCTTTTTTTATATCCTCACCAATAACATCCATTGCAGGACATCCACTATATGTTGGTGTAATTTGAACTTTTACAACCCCATTTTTAATAACTGCTGTACGTACAACTCCCATTTCCATAATAGATAATACAGGAATTTCAGGGTCAGAAACTTGCTCCAGAATTGGAAATAGTTTTTGATCGATATGCTGTTCAGTTTTAATCATTTTTTGACATTTCTGCTGTCACAGCAATATTACCATTCCATATTTGGATACGTACGTTGCATATATTGTAAATCACTTAATAAATAGCCTAAATGTTCTGTATGAATTCCTTCTTTCCCTCCTTTTTGGAACCATTTTGATTCAGGAACTTTTAAAGTTGACTCATTTAAAATTTTTGAAACAGTAGCGTAATATACTGATTTTAAAACTGTAACATCAACACCAATTCCTTCAGAAATGATTATTTTATCTGCTTCAGTCTGATGAAATAACTCATCTGTATATGTCCATAAACTATCAATTGCGTCTTGCATTCTTTGATGACTTTCTGCTGTTCCGTCACCTAAACGTTTTACCCAATCTGTAGAAAAGCGTTGATGGTAACTAACTTCTTTAATAGATTTTATTGCTATGGCAGAAAGTGTCAAGTCATGACTTTTTTGTAATTCTTTTAAAAACAAAAAATGATAGACATCGAATAAGAATTGGCGACCAATAGTATATGCAAAATCAGTATTTGGTTGTTCTACTAAAAGTACATTTACATACTCTCTTTCTTTTCGAAGCATTGCAATATCATCTTCTGACCTTCCATCTCCTATAATTTTAGCAGCATATTGGTAATAACTACGCACTTGCCCGAATAAATCTAAAGAGATATTTGTACAAGCGATATCTGTTTCTAAACTTGGTCCATGACCACATAATTCACCTAAGCGTTGTCCAAGAATTAAGGAATTATCAGCAATCCCAAGAATGTATTTATAAAGATTTTCTTTCATTACATGTGTTTTACTTCGTCTGGTAAATCGTAAAATGTTGGGTGACGATAGATTTTGTCTTGCGCTGGTTCAAATAATTCTCCATTATTTTCTGGATTTGACGCTGTAATATTTTTCGATTCTATAACCCAAATACTTATTCCTTCATTACGTCTTGTAT
>CAJXUO010000118.1 GCA_913061425.1 uncultured Lutibacter sp. | reverse complement strand
ATTCCATACTCACCAAAGAGTAATATTTTTGCGTAAAATAGGGGTCCTTTCATATGCTAAACTTGTTTTGCTCCAAAACCAATTCTATCACAAATATAATGATTATTTTGACAATATTGTATTAATTCACTTACCACAAAAGAGTTAACTGCTTCTTTTTCATTTTCTGGATATAGCAAATGAACATTTGCTCCAGCGTCTAAAGTAAAGCACAAATTTAAATTTGTTTCTTTTCTAAACTTCCAAATCTTATTAATAATTTTCAACGTATTGGGTTTCATCAATATAAAATATGGATTTGAAGTCATCATCATCGAATGCAACGTCAATGCTTCACTCTCAACTATGTTTACAAATGCTTTTAAATCTCCAGATTTTAAAATTTCTTTTATTTTACTGATGTTTTCCTCAGCTTGATTAAAACGTTCTTGTGCATATGGGTGATTAAACATCAATTCATGTCCTAAGGTACTACTCACTTGTTTTTCTCCTTCATCGACTAACAAAATTGTGTCATGAAAGTTCTTGAAATTTGAATGAACTTCATCCGGAAATTCTACTCCAAATAAATTTGAACTCTCATTTATTTCTTTATGATTTCCCCAAACAACAATACTTCCTTTGATACTTCTACAAGCAGATCCTGAACCTAAACGCGCCAAAAACGAAGCCTTTTTATAAAAGTAATCATCAGTCATTTCAGTTGAAAGCGATCTTTCAATACTCATAACACACAATGCCAATGCGCTCATTCCACTTGCTGATGAAGCAATACCGCTACTATGCGGAAAAGAGTTTCTAGAACGGATTACAAAATCATATTCAGTTAAAAAAGGGCAATACTTTTCAATTCTCTCGAAAAAAGTGGCGATTTTTGGTTTAAAATCATCCTTTTTTTCACCTTCAAAGTAAATTTCAAAATTCCCACTCTCATTTTGTTTTTTAGAAAATTCCAATGTTGTTAATGTAAAACAAGCATCGAGTGTAAAACTGATAGACGTGTTTTCCGGAATTTGATGTTCTTTTTTTCCCCAATATTTAACTAACGCAATATTACTTGGTGTTTTCCAAGTATAATTTACAGCGTTAAGTGTAGAAAAATCAGTAGTAGTTAAAATGAAATCTTTTTCGGTCAATGTATTATTATTTTAGGCAAATATAACATTACTTTTGTCAACATAAAAACGAGATTTTGAATAGAAAAATTAAATTGATTTGGGATTTTAAAGGAAGTGTTTCTCTACAAACTGCTAAGCATCATTGTATTCATCTAAAAGAATATGCAATGATAGAAAAATTAAATTTTCATGAAATCGATTCAATTGAAATTTCTGACATGCACAGCATTGCATTTATAACTGTTGACGAAATAGACATGAAAACATTTAGAGATGCACTAAAACCTCATCGAGGTGAGTTAGGTTAATCTTCACTCATTGCATTCCCTGAAATAAAACCTCCAGTCCATGCATTTTGAAAATTAAATCCGCCAGTCACAGCATCGATATTTAAAACTTCACCTGCAAAAAATAAATTCTTATGGAGTTTACTTTCAAAACGTTTGAAATTTATTTCTTTTAGACGAACGCCTCCTGCAGTAACAAATTCATCTTTAAAAGTACTTTTACCATTCGCATTAAATATACATTTAGTCAATTGTTCTGCCAATTGCTGTAATTCCCTATTACTTAAATCTGCCCATTTTGAATCAAACTGAATTGTACTCGCCAACACCAATCGTTCCCATAATCTTTTTGGAATTTCGGTAAATTGAGATCTAAGAATTACCTGTTTTTTAGGTTCATTTTCTTTTATAGATTTTAAGATTTTTAATACAACTTCGGTAGATGACGACAACCAATTTACTTCAACATTATACTGGTAATTTTTATCTGCAAGAATTATTGCGCCAAATGCCGACAATTTCAAAACTGCAGGACCACTCAATCCCCAATGTGTGATTAATAATGGACCGCTAGATTCTAGTTTTGTATTCACAATTTTTACCGTAGCATTTGGAACTGAAATTCCAGGAATCTCTTTAATCCGCTTATCATTAATATTAAAAGTAAACAATGACGGAACGGGTGGAATAATAGAATGTTCCAATGTTTCTGCCAATGCCCAAATCTTAGGGTTTGAACCTGCTGCAATCAATAATTTATCAGCCGTAATAGTTTGCGTCTTTGTTTTGATTTCAAATTTTTTATTTGATTTCACAACAGATTGCACATTCTGCTCTAGCCATACTTTAACTCCTGCATTTTCGGCACTTTGAGTTAAGCAATCTATAATTGTTTGTGAAGAATTAGATTCAGGAAAAATACGATTATCCTCTTCAATTTTAAGAGGCACTCCTCTATTTTCAAACCATTCCATTGTATTGCCAGTCATAAACTGATGAAAAGGACCTAACAATTCTTTTTTACCTCTTGGATAAAACTCCACCAATTCATTTGGTATAAAACTAGCATGTGTAACATTACATCTTCCACCTCCTGAAATTTTCACTTTATGTAATACTTTCTTACTTTTTTCAAGTATAATCACTTCGTTTTCAGGATTACTTTCTGCTGCGGTAATTGCTGCAAAAAAACCTGCTGCACCTCCTCCAATTATTACTATTTTACTCATAAAATCATTTTATTATAAGGAATCACTGTTTCAAATCCCTTTTCTTTAAAATACTGTGGTGTATTCTCATTACCTGTTGCCAATATAAAATCTCCACCCCAAGCACCTAAACTTTTTGTTTGCCCAAAATAATCTTTAAACACTATTTCTTGAATTGGCTTATTTCCAATTACCTCAGAAATCAATTGTTCATGTTCTTTTAATAATTTTTCAAAATCAACTATTGAATTACACGCCACTATTTCATTGGTTATTTCAGAAACTCTATTAATCAATGCCGCTTTTTCAGTTGCACTTTCTTTATATTTTTCAATTCCTACTTTACTATTCTGCTTCACATTTAAATGCACAAAATATAATTGATCAGAAAAACTTGGATTGAAATTTACTTTTTCAATCACTGGAATCTTATTTTCTAATTGATACAAAATAGGTGTGTCATTTTGAGCGCAAGCAATGTCATAACCACTTCCTCCAAAAGAGTTGTTCAATAATTGAAAAGCATCAACACTTGCCCAAGATGCAATATTATGTATCAATGTTGAAGAAGTTCCAAGCCCCCAATTTCTAGGAAAGGTCAAATTTGTTTTTATATGATATCCAAAAGCATCATTTAAAAATTTAGGGTTCACTGTTTTGGCTTCCAACAATATTTTTTGGAGCGTTATCGCCAACGTTTCTTTTGAATTATCGGTATCAGCATCAAACGTTTCAGTAACAATTCTTAGATCAGGCAATCGAAACTCGGCTTCAAACCAACAATTCCCCAACTCATCAAAACTTTCCCATATCAAACTTGATTCTTTTATTTTATTTACAATTAAATCTTGTCCAAATTTTGTAGGAATAGCCAACGAATTAGCGCCATCTAAAACTAGATATTCTCCAGTTAATAAAAGTTTGCCGTTTGAGTAATATCTATTCACATCATCCAAATTACTTCTGCTTGTTTTTACTGGTGGCTGAGCGGAGTCGAAGTCATTTCCATCATCCTTATTTTCGCTTTTTAGATTCATTTCTATTGACTGAGCGGAGTCGAAGTCATTTTTATGATGACTTTCATTTTTACATTCTGATAATTTTGGTAATTCATCATGCCTTCTTTTTATCAATAATATTTTTTTTTCTCTAGACCAACCCTGAATTTGTTTTTCACGATAAAAAGCATCATCAATTCTTTGAAACTCTTCAAAATAGACCAATTTTACTGGCAATCTTTTTCTTGTGTGATTAGCACCTTTACCTTCTTGATGCTCAACAAATCTCTTCTCTAAATCAATAGTACTTCCTGTATAAAAAGAAGCATCTGAACATTCCAATATATATGTAAAACCTTTAGACATGTTTAATTAGTATTGTGACTCCGATCAGTGACCAGTTGGTTGGTGACTGAGCGGAGTCGAAGTCATTTTCTTAACCTTTCAAACTCATCTACTACTGCACTATGAGAAACTTGCTTGTCAGAAAAATAATTTAATAAATAGTTTCTTTCTTCATCTGTTGCACCCAATTGTTTAACAATATTCGATAAGTGCATTTTCATATGTCCTTTTTGTATTCCTGTTGTTGTTAAAGCACGTAAAGCCGCGAAATTTTGAGCCAAACCTGCAACAGCAACAATCTGCATTAATTCTTCTGCTGTTGGATTTTGTAGCATTTGTAAAGATAATTTTGACAAAGGGTGCAGTGAAGTTAATCCACCAACTGTCCCAAGAGCTAAAGGAATTTCTATCCAAAACTTAAAAATTCCATCTTTCACTTCACAGTTAGTCAAACTCTTATATTTACCACTTCTTGAAGCGTATGCGTGCGCTCCTGCCTCAACCGCTCTAAAATCATTTCCAGTCGCTATCACAACGGCATCAATCCCATTCATAATTCCTTTATTATGAGTTACCGCTCTATGAGGCTCCACATTTGCAATCTTAACAGCTTGCTCAAATTTTGAAGCAAATAATTTAGAGTCACTTTCTCCTAAATTTGAAACTTTACAACTCACTTCTGCTCTCACCAAACATTCTGGAACGTAATTAGATAAAATACTCATTACAATTTGAATTTCATCATTTTCAAATGTACTTGCAATAGTTTCCAAACACGAATTAATGAAATTTGCACCCATCGAATCTTTTGTTTCAAAAGTTGCATGTAATTGATAGTAATTTTCTAATTCAGAAGTTTTATCTCTCAGTTCAATATCTAAAATTCCACCTCCACGCTTTCGCATGTTTTTGGTGATTTCTTCAGTAGACTTGAATAAAGTTGATTTTATATTTTCAAAATAGTCTTTCAGTTTATCAAAATCACCCTTGTACATAAAATGTACTTGACCAATTTTTTTAGTAGAAATTACATTGGCTTTAAATCCTCCTCTTGCACTCCAGAATTTAGCAACCAAAGAAGCTGCAGCAACTACTGAACTTTCCTCAACTGCCATAGGAATTACATAATCCTTGCCGTTTATCACAAAGTTTGGCGCTATACCATAAGGTAAGTAATAATTTGAAATGGTGTTTTCTATAAATTCGTCATGAAGATTCTGTAATTCTTCATCAGAATTCCAATATAATTTTAAAGTTTCTTTTGCAGTTTCAGCATACTCAAAAAAGTTTTGAATCAGCCAATTTATTTTAGCTTCTTTATTTAATTTTGAAAACCCCGTAATTGTTTTAGACATAAATGAATGCTCTTTAATAGAACAAAGATACTTTAAATCATTTTAAAAATTGTGGCAGATTAAAATGAGTTATTCAAATTTTGAACATTCTATTTTTTAAAATTTATTGGTCTTTTATACTAGTATGGAAAAATTAACTTATTTTTATCGACAATAAAATAAAAAACTACTCATTTAGGAGGAATTAACTTAATCTTTAATTTAAAAACTTATAACAATTATGTCAAGTACAGCATTAAAACCACATCAAAAAGAACTTTGGGGACATCCAATAGGAC
>CAJXUO010000117.1 GCA_913061425.1 uncultured Lutibacter sp. | reverse complement strand
GTTCTAGAAACGATCAAGTTTTAGTGGCGCTACAATTATATTATAAAGAGAATTTAGCAGTTGTAAATGATAAGGTGAAAACGTTGTTTGATACACTTTTAAATCTTGCGGAAACTCATAAGAACACTTTACTTCCAGGTTATACACATTTACAAGTTGCAATGCCATCCTCATTTGGATTGTGGTTTTCTGCCTATGCTGAATTGTTAATTGACGATGTATATATGCTAAATGCAGTTTCAAAAGTTGTAGATCAAAACCCTTTAGGTTCTGCTGCAGGTTACGGCTCTTCTTTCCCTATTGACAGAGAATTAACCACTAAAGAATTAGATTTTGCTACTTTAAAATACAATGTAGTTGCTGCGCAATTAAGCAGAGGGAAAAGTGAACGTTCTATTGCATCTGCTTTAGGTGGATTGTGTAATACGTTGTCTCGTTTTGCAATGGATGTTTGCTTATATATGAGTCAGAATTTTAATTTTATTTCTTTTCCTGATCAATTAACTACAGGAAGTAGTATTATGCCGCACAAGAAAAATCCTGATGTGTTTGAATTAATTAGAGGGAAGTGTAATAAAATTCAAGCTTTACATACAGAAATGATATTAATAACCAATAATTTACCTTCTGGTTATCATAGAGATTTTCAATTATTAAAAGAAAATATCATCAATGCTTTTGAAGATGTGAAAAACATTTTAGATATTTTAAATTATTCTATTCAGCAAGTTATTGTTAAAGATATTGATTTGACTGATGAAAAATATCAATATTTATTTACGGTAGATAGCATCAATAATTTAGTAGTAGAAGGCATGCCGTTTAGAGATGCATATCAAAAAATAGGTGGTCAAGTTCAAACTGGAACGTACAAACCAGATTTAGGAAAAGAGCATACTCATATTGGAAGTATTCATAATTTATCATTAGAAAAAATCAGAGAGAAATATCCTGAATAAATTACACGTTACAACAGATTCCATCGCAATATATATTCTTTTTAATTGTGATATTCCTACTTTCACTAGGACAGATTTTATATTGAGCGGTGGTCACTGAACGGAGTCGAAGTGAGTCGTAATACTCAGTTACCGCACAGGAATTTAGGCTCTTGGTAAATCACTATCGTCTTTTAAAGGTAAATTAGAAGCTCCCATTAAGTATGCATCAACATAATGCGCTGCTTGACGTCCTTCTGAGATTGCCCATACAATCAACGATTGTCCACGACGCATGTCTCCTGCAGCAAAAACTCCAGGAACATTGGTTGCATAGTTTTTGGTTGATGCTTCTATATTGGTTCTAAAATCCATTTTTAAACCAAATTGATCTGCCAATGTTTTTTCTGCACCAGTAAATCCTAATGCCAATAAAGCCAATTCACATTCCCATTCTTTCTCGGTATCAGGAACTTCTTTTAATTGTGGACGTTCTCCTTGTTTAAAAAACCATTCAACTTCCACAGTTTTTAAGCCTTTCAAATTTTTATTTTTATCTCCTAAAAATTCTTTGGTAGACATACTAAAAAAACGTTCAACACCTTCTTGATGTGATGAAGTTGTCTTTAATTTCATCGGCCAATATGGCCAAGGTTGGTGTGCTGGACGACCTTCAGTTGGCTTGTTTAAAATTTCAAAATTAGTTACAGATGTTGCTCCGTGACGATTAGACGTTCCGATACAATCCGAACCTGTATCACCTCCTCCTATAACAATCACATTTTTATCTTTTGCAGAAAGGATCTCTTTAAAATCTTTCAATCCATCAACATGCTGATTGTTTAATTTTAAAAAATCCATTGCTTGATGAACACCTTTTAAATCAGAACCGGGAATGGGAATTGATCTTTTAACTGTGGCTCCACCACAAAGCACTACAGCGTCAAACTCATCTTTCAATTTATTGGCATCAATATTTTCACCAACATGTGCATTGGTTTTAAAAATAATACCTTCTTCTTCTAGAACTTTTACACGTCTATCAATTACATTTTTTTCCATTTTAAAATCTGGAATTCCATAGCGCAATAAACCACCAACTTTCTTATCTCGCTCAAATACTGTGACTAGATGTCCCGCTCTATTTAATTGTTGTGCAGCAGCCAATCCTGCTGGTCCAGAACCAATAACGGCAACCGATTTTTTAGTTCTTATTTTTGGAGGGTTTGCTGTAATCCAACCTTCAGAAAAAGCCTGTTCGACTATGTTTTTCTCTATATTTTCTATGGTCACAGGATCTTCATTAATACCCAGTACACATGCTTCTTCGCAAGGTGCTGGACATAATCGCCCTGTAAATTCAGGGAAATTATTTGTCGAATGTAAAATTTCAGCAGCCTCTTTCCATTTTCCCTTATAAACTTTATCGTTAAAATCTGGAATTAAATTTCCAAGAGGACAACCGCTATGACAGAACGGGATTCCGCAATCCATACAACGTGCTCCTTGATCTTGTAATTTAGATTCTTCAAGCGGAATCGTAAATTCCTTGTAATTCTTTATACGTTTTTTAGGTGATTGATATCCTTCAACCTCTCGTTCATGTTCTAAAAATCCAGTTATCTTTCCCATATTCTATGCTATTTGTAATTGTTCTTTTTCTAACCTTATTAAAGCTCGTCTATATTCTTCAGGTAATACTTTTTTGAATTTTGGAAGGGTACTTTCCCATTTATCGAGTATTCTTTTTGCCAATGGACTTGAAGTTTCTTTCAGATGATTTTCAATTAATTTTTTTAATTGAAGAGCATCTTCTTTATTTTCTATTGGATCGATATTTAAATCTTCGCCATTACAATTATCTTCGAATGTGTTTTCTGGGTCTAATACATAGGCAATTCCACCACTCATTCCAGCACCAAAATTTCTACCTACCTTTCCAAGTATAACCGCAACCCCTCCAGTCATATATTCACAACCATGATCTCCAATACCTTCTACAACTGCTTTTGCTCCAGAATTCCGAACACAAAAACGTTCTCCCGCTTTTCCATTAATATACACTTCTCCAGATGTTGCTCCGTATAAAGTTACGTTTCCAGTAATGATGTTATCTTCTGGAATAATCGTACATTTTTCTGGTACTTTAATAATTAATTTTGCTCCTGATAAACCTTTTCCCAAGTAGTCATTCGTGTTTCCATGAACTATAAACGTTAGTCCTTTAGTCGCAAATGCTCCAAAACTTTGTCCTGCAGATCCATTAAAATCAATATTTATCGTGTCTTCCGGTAATCCATCTGCGCCGTAAATTTTAGAAATTTCATTACTTATAATTGCACCTACTGCACGGTCTACATTAGTGATCGGCATTTTTAGATGTGTTTTTTGTCTTCTAAATAAGGCTTGATGCGCTTGCTTAACTATTTTAAAGTCTAAATGTGCATTTAAATTGTGATCTTGACAATAGGTATTATATAATTTAGTGCCTTCTGGGACATCAATCTTGTGTAAAATAGGTGTTAAGTCAATTCCAGATGCTTTATAATGATCAATCGCTTTATTTCTATTTAATTTTTGAACTTGGCCTACCATTTCATTAATGGTTTTAAAACCTAATTTCGCCATTATCTCTCGTAATTCTTGAGCTACGAAATACATATAATTAACGACATGTTCTGGCTTGCCTTTAAATTTTTTACGTAATTCTGGATTCTGTGTTGCAATTCCCACAGGACAGGTGTTTAAGTGACACACGCGCATCATGATACAGCCTGAAGCAACTAAAGGAGCAGTCGCAAAACCAAATTCTTCTGCACCAAGTAAACACGCAATCGCAACATCACGTCCTGTTTTTAACTGCCCATCACATTCTAAAACAATTCTATTTCTTAGGTCGTTCATAACCAGTGTTTGTTGCGCTTCTGCAACCCCTAATTCCCAAGGAAGACCTGCATGTTTCTGTGAAGTTAAAGGTGTTGCTCCTGTTCCGCCATCAAAACCAGCGATTAAAATAACATCTGCTTTTGCTTTAGCAACTCCAGCAGCCACGGTTCCTACACCAATTTCTGAGACCAATTTTACATTGATTCTCGCGGCTCTATTTGCAGATTTCACATCATAAATTAATTGTGATAAATCTTCAATTGAATAAATATCATGATGAGGTGGTGGTGAAATTAATCCTACATAAGGAGTAGAGTTCCTTGTTTTGGCAATTTCTGGATTCACTTTCGGTCCAGGTAATTGACCTCCTTCTCCTGGTTTCGCACCTTGAGCAATTTTTATTTGAATTTCACTGGCACTTGTCAAGTAATTAGAAGTCACACCAAATCTTCCTGAAGCGACTTGCTTAATTGCTGAGTTTTTCCAATCACCTTGTGAACTTTTATAAAATCGCTCTTGATCTTCTCCACCTTCCCCAGAATTAGACTTTCCACCAATTCGATTCATAGCGATTGCCAAATTTTCGTGTGCTTCCTTACTAATAGAACCATAAGACATGGCTCCAGTTTTAAAACGTTTTACAATCTCTGTCCAAGGTTCAACTTCTTCCAAAGGAATAGGGTCATATTGGTCAAATTCAAACAAACCACGAATGGTCATTAAACTTTTAGATTGGTTATTTACCAAATCAGAAAACTCCTTAAAAGTAGATGCTTTATTAGTACGAACGGACTCTTGTAATTTTGCAACGGTTAATGGATTGAACATGTGTTTTTCCTGTCCACGTCTCCACCTATATTCTCCTCCTACTTCAATATCTACATTAGTTTCGTTAGCCTGAAATGCTTTTCTATGACGCTTTACAATTTCTTGCTCAATTTCTCTCAATCCAATACCTTGAATTCGAGTTGGTGTGTTTGGGAAGTATTTTTCGACAGTTTTGGTATTAATTCCAATGCATTCAAATAATTGTGAACCACGATAGGAATTCAATGTTGAGATTCCGATTTTGTTCATCACTTTCAGAATTCCTTTTCCAATGGCTTTATTGTAATTTTTAATGGCAGCCAGATATTCTAAATCTGTAAGATCATTTGTATTTATTTGTTCTTGTACTATTTCGTTTACGATATACGGATTTACTGCACTTGCTCCAAAACCAAATAATAATGCGAAATGATGTACTTCTCTTGGCTCAGCAGATTCTATAATCAAACTTATTTTTGATCTTTTCTTTAATTTATGCAATGCATGATTAACGTATGAACATGCTAATAATGCAGGAATTGGAGCATGATTTTCATCTACATATCTATCTGAAAGGATAATAATATTTGCACCATTATCAATGGCTTTTGAGGCTTTAGAAACTAAATTTTCTAGCGCAACTTCAAGTTCGTTCAATCCACGATTCACATCATATAACATGGAAATAGATTCAACTTTAAAATCTGGATTCGTGTCGTAATCTCTAATTTTATCTAAATCGTGTTTTGAAATGACAGGATTTTGAATTTTCAACTTTTTACAATGATCTGCATTGATATCAAATAGGTTGACATCGCTACCAAGGGTTAAACTAATATCTGTAATCAATTCTTCGCGAATCCCATCTAATGGCGGATTTGTAACTTGAGCAAATAACTGCTTAAAATAATTGTAAATAAGTTGTGGTCTTTCTGAAAGAATAGCAATAGGAGTGTCACTTCCCATAGATCCAATAGGCTCTTTTCCTAGTTGCGCCATTGGAAGGATAATAG
>CAJXUO010000116.1 GCA_913061425.1 uncultured Lutibacter sp. | reverse complement strand
CCTTTGCTCCTGTCATATCTCTTCCGTAGAATTCCCAGTTTGCTTTCTCAATATCTGTTGATAAATAACCTGCATTTACATCAATCACAGACCAACGTAAGTAGTTTTTCCAATCATCAACATTGTTCTCTTTTAAAAGAGTCTCTAAAGCTGTAAAATATCCAGGATCAGTAACAATTACTGTGTCTAAACTTTTTGCTCCAATACCATCAAAGTATGCTCTCCAATCTATTGATGGAGTCATCTCATTTAAGTCTGCCATAGATTTAGGATTGAAACGCTTACGAGCATCTCTCCTATCTTCTTTGGTCATTCTTGGGGCAGCCATACGAGTTTCAAATGCTAAAACCTTATCTGCATTTACTTTCGCTTCTTCTTCTGTATCCCCTATAACCTGTAGCATACGAGCAACATGCACGCGATATTTCTCTCTTTTTACTTTCGTATCTTCATCTGTATCTACGTAATAATCTCTAGATAATCCAAGTGTTCCTCCACCTAAATATCCTGCATTAATATTACTATTTTTTGGATGAGAACCAACTCCTGCACCAAAGAAACCGATACCTCCATAAGGCTCCATTTCAATTAATAGTTTTTGTAAATCGTCAATATTTTTTACAGCATCTACTTTTGCTAAATAAGGCATTAAAGGATCAATTCCTTGCTTATCTCTAGTTACAGTATCCATGATTGACTCAAAAAGATTTACTGCTTTTTGTTGATCTGTCATCGTCTTCACATTTGCAGCGTCTTTTAAAGTAGATTCTCCATTTGCTATAGCTTCTTTTAAAATTGCCAACGCATCTGCATCAGTTGTTTTACGTAACTCGTTAAAACTCCCCCAACTTGTTCTGTCAGATGGAATTTCATTATTCTCTAACCAACCTCCGTTGACATACTTAAAGAAATCTTCTCCTGGTTTTACAGTAGTATCCATTTTTGTTAAATCGATTCCTGGAACTTTTGATGTTTCCGCCTCTTTTTTACAAGAGTTTAAGGTTACAGCAACTGCGATTGTTAGCAATCCTGCTTTGATATAATTTGTTTTCATTTGATTAATAGATTTGGTTTATATTTTTTGGTTTGCTAATTTAGTTTAATTCTCTGCTAATTAAAAGACTCCCTCTTTTATTAACATTTATTTACGATTTTTTCTTTAAACCCTCTTTTTGTAATAATGGAATTCCAGGTCTACTCCTTTTTTGAGGTATTTTTTTAATTGATTTTTTGATTGTCTTCACTTTTTTAGAAGTATCTATTTCTAAAAATTCTGTTTTTTCTGAAGTTATTTTTAGCTCCTTTTCATATTGCTCTATCTTATAAATAATATTTACCTTTTCATTAATAGCAGAAAATGCATCTAAAATACTCGCAACCTCATTCATTACGTCATCATCAGAAATATTATTGATTGTTGACATGTCATCCAATCTTAAAGCGTGATTGTAGAGCACATTAAATCTAATTTTAATGTCTGGTCTATCTAGTTTTTCAATCTTTATAGAGTCAGAAGCATTTTTAACTAAGTCTGCCAATTCTCTTGCATTTTGCAACGCTTGACTTTTAGTAACACTATAATATCCGTTTATTTTAGATTGCACCATTTGATAGGTCAACCAAACATTAGTCTCTTGTTTTGCTTTTAGAGATAGCGTTATGCCTATACTACTTATTTTTGCATCTTCTTGTACTGCCTCTACAGTATCTTTAACCTTATCAATACCTTTACTCTCTGGCTTGCAAGAAGTCAGAAAAACAGCTATTAATAATATATACAGGACATGTCTATTCATTGTGTTTTTTGAAGATTGTAAAAATAGCAATTATTCTACTCTTTCTAAAAGTTTTAACAATTGATTGTCTATTTTTGTGTGATTCACTTAAATCTATTTTCCTATGCTTGTTGATTTTTCGAAACTCCCTGATACTTCAAAAATTTGGATTTATCAATCTAGCAGAAAATTTTATCCTGAGGAAATAAAAGAAATAACAGAGCAAACGGAAGACTTTTTGAGTTCTTGGAAAGATCAGGATAATCCAATAATTGCATCGTATAAAATCATCTACGATCGGTTTCTGATTTTTGCAGTAGACCAAACTTTAGAAACTCTTTCTGTAGCAGCAATTGATGATTCTGTTGGTTTTATTTTTTCTTTACAGCACACTTATAAAGTAGAACTTTTAGACAAACTCAATGTTTCTTTTAAACAAGGTGAATTTGTGCAATATAAAGACTTGAAAGAATTTCAAAAACTAGTTAAAAAGAAGGCGGTTTCAGAGAAAACCATTGTTTTTAATAACTTGATAAACACTAAAGAAGAACTGGAAAATAATTGGGAAATTCCACTTACGGAAAGTTGGCACAATCGCTTTTTATAATTCAGCTAGTTTCATAACTTAAAATTTAAGGCAAGAAACCAACAATCGCAACTAGACCAATCCTTCAATAAACTCATCAATACTTAAGGCATCATCAACCGAAAAGTCTCCAATTTTTGTTCTTCGCAATTCGCTTAAATGTCCGCCAGAATTCAATGCTTTTCCAAAATCATAGGCCAAAGAACGAATATAAGTTCCTTTGCTACACACAACTCTAAAGTCTATATTTGGCAAGTCAATATTGGTAATTTCAAATTTAAAAATTGTAATTTTTCTAGTATTTATTTCAGTTGTCTCGCCTGCCCTAGCCAATTCATATAATCTCTTTCCGTCTTTTTTAATTGCTGAAAAAATAGGAGGTTTTTGGTCGATTTCGCCTAAAAATTGTGTGGTCGTTTTATGGATTAATTCTGTTGAAATGTGACCTGTTGGAAATGTTTCATTAATCTCAGTTTCTAAATCATAGCTTGGTGTAGTTCCGCCAACTGTTATAGTGCCTGTATATTCTTTTTCTTGTGCTTGGTATGTTTCAATTTTCTTGGTAAACTTTCCTGTGCACACTATCAACAAACCTGTTGCTAAAGGGTCTAATGTTCCTGCATGACCAACTTTTATTTTTTTTATGTCAAAACGTTGCCGTATTTGCCATCGCAACTTATTTACCACTTGAAATGAGGTCCAAGTTAAAGGTTTATCAATCAATAAAACTTGTCCGTTTTTGTAATCTTCTACAGTCATTCTAATTCATTAAAGCATATGTAATCGCAATCGAACCAACTAAAGCACAATAGATAGCGAAATATGAAAGTTTACTTCTTTTAACCAATGATATCATCCAAGTACATGCAAATAAACCTGAAATAAAGGCTGCTATAAAACCAACAGCAAATACTCCTATTTGCGAACTTTCAAAACTGATTCCGCCATAAAGAATATCTTTAGCAACTTTTCCAAAAATTAATGGTACAACCATTAAAAAAGAAAATTTTGCAGCTTTAGTTCTGTCAATTCCTAATAATACTGCTGTAGATATCGTTGCACCAGATCTTGAAATTCCTGGCAACATAGCAATTGCTTGTGAAACTCCAATAATTAAGGCACTACCAAATTTTACGTTGTTATCTGTATTTTTGGCTTTATCGGCAAATAAAAGTAAGAGTGCAGTAATTAATAGCATAAAGCCAACAAGTAGTATTTGACCTCCAAAAAAAGATTCTAATTTCTCTTCAAAAAAGAAACCAATCATTGTTGCAGGAATCATAGATGCTAAAATTTTGAAAGAAAACTGCGTTTCTTCATTCCATTTAAATTGGAATAATCCTTTGAATATTTCAAAAATTTCTTTTCTAAAAATCGCCATCGTACTTAATGCTGTAGCAAAGTGTAGAATAACGGTGAATGCTAAACTTTCTTCAGCTAAAGAATTATCCCCCAAAATGACTTTCACCAACTCTAAATGTCCGCTTGAAGAAACTGGTAAGAACTCTGTTAGACCTTGAATTAGGCCTAAAATAATTGCTTCTAAATAATTCATTACTTCTTAGATTTTGCAAGAATTGCATAAATCTGAACTCCTAAACCTAAAATTACTAATGTTGGGGCTAAACGAATTCTTCTAAAATTATATATCTCTTCATTAAACACATTTGGATCATCACTTCCGCCACCAGCCATCAATATAAACCCTAGGGCGATTATTGCAAGTCCAACGATCATAATCATATAATTTTTTTTCTCAAAAAGAAATTTTTCGTTACCCTTTTTATCTTTCATAATTTTTTCTTATCTAACCTTTAATTACGTAATCAATAATATAAATCCTCTGTCCTTAAATTTAAAAAGCGCTTAGTAGCAAAAAATGTGCTTAGCAAAGTAATTAAAACACCTATAATTAAAATAGCCCCAAACAAGATCGCTACTAAAATTTTATCATCAAAAATTGCCATTTCAGGAAGATTTTTGTGAATATAATACATCACTCCAAACACTCCTAATACAGCAACAATAGCGCCTAGAACACCTAACTGAACTCCTTTCCAAATAAATGGTTTTCTAATAAATCCTTTTGTAGCACCTACCATTTGCATGGTTTTAATTGTAAACCTTTTTGAGTATACCGATAAACGAATAGCGCTATTAATTAATACGATTGCTATTAACATAAACAAGCCGCTAAAAACTAAGACCCATAAACTAATCCGCTGAATATTTTTAGTCAATAAATCTATTAAAGGTTTGTCATAAGAAACTTCAAAAACAGTTTTATTTTTAGAGATCGCTTTGTCTATTTCTGACATTTTTTCTGGTGTTACAAAATCAGATTTTACAAACACCGTTATTGCATTTTTTAATGGGTTTTTTCCTAAATATTCAATAAAATCTTCTCCAATATCTTTACTATATTCTTTGGCAGCATTCTCTTTTGAAGTAAAAACTACTGACTTCGTATATTCCTTTTTTTCTAAATCAGATTGAAATTTTTGGATGTCTTTATTTTTGGCACTGTCATTTAAAAAAACTGTAACCGCTACTTGCTCTTTAAAATGATCAGAGATTGTTTTTGTTTTTAACATCAACAAGCCCAATAGACCAAGTAAAAATAAAACTAATGCGATACTAACAATTACAGAAAAATAGGACGATCTTAAACGTCGCTTTTGATATTTTTCAAATGATTTTGACATAGAATAGTTATAAATTTAGTGCAAGATACAAATTATCATCAACGGTAATAAGTGTTATTTTGTTATTCTATTTCTTGGCACAATTCTATTAAAACTCCATTTGTAGATTTTGGATGTAAAAACGCGACCAATTTATTGTCAGCACCTTTTTTAGGAGTTTCATTTAAAACAATAAAACCTTCAGATTTTAATCTTTTTATTTCGGCTTTTATATCGCTCACGGCAAAAGCAATATGATGAATACCTTCCCCTTTTTTTTCTATAAATTTTGCAATAGGACTTTCTGGATTTATTGCTTCCAATAATTCAATTTTATTTGGGCCAACCTCAAAAAAAGATGTTTTCACTCCTTCACTTTCTACTGCCTCAGTTTTATAATGTGGTTTCCCATAGAGCTTGGAAAACAGCTCATTTGAAGCTTCAATATCTTTTACTGCAATTCCTATGTGTTCAATTTTTTTCATGATGTAAATATAAAACATCTATAATAATAAAACCTCCCATAAATAATTTGATGAGATGTTTATCTTTGGAATAGTAATTTCTCCTTGATATCTTAAAGTAATACCTGTCTCTTATACACATCTGACGCTGCCGACGAATAGAGAGGTGT
>CAJXUO010000115.1 GCA_913061425.1 uncultured Lutibacter sp. | reverse complement strand
GTATATATATATAGGGAGACATAAACTTAACATATTCAAATTTGATTAATCACACTCTCTAACCTTTTTAAAGACCCTATAATTATTGTGTAAGTGTTTGATGTAGAGTTAATATAGTTAAGGTGGTAGGAATTGTGTTTTATGATTCTAAGCTTGTCTCAATTAATTACTATATTTGGATAAAAAGCAATTGATGACAATAGAAAACTATATTGACAATCTCAACCAAAGATATACACTAGGTAATGCCACAGAACACACTTTTAGAGGCGACTTACAACAACTACTAGAAACACTTTTACCAGACATAAGAGCAACCAACGAGCCTAAAAGACAAGCGTGCGGTGCGCCAGATTACATACTTACTAAAAAAGATATTCCTATTGGTTTTATTGAAGTCAAAGATATTGGAGACAAAGACCTAGAGGGTAAAAATAAATCTGGAAATAAAGAACAGTTTGATAGATACAAAGCATCCTTAACCAATCTTATTTTTACAGATTATATAGATTTTCATATTTACCAAGATGGCGAATTAATTACTAAAATTGCTATTGCTGAGGTTCTAGACAATCAAATAAAGCCTATTGCAGCAAACTTTGAAACCTTTACTAATCTTATAAAAGACTTTACTACTCATATAGGGCAAAACATTAAAAGTTCTAAGAAATTAGCAGAAATGATGGCGGGTAAAGCACGTCTACTTTCAGATGTTATAGAGAAAGCACTTACAAGCGATGAAATAAACCAAGAAAACAGCACACTAAAAGAGCAAATGAACGCTTTTAAAGATGTTTTAATACACGATATAACTCCCAAAGGGTTTGCAGACGTTTACGCTCAAACTATTGCTTACGGCTTGTTTGCCGCTCGTTTACACGACCGAGCACTCTGCTAATCATTGGATTGTCACTATTGGGAATCTATTATTTAATAAAGGTATTTGAAAAAAAAGATAATTATAAATGCAATTAAATACTAACTGAATTAGCAATACATTCTTCCAAAAATGACAGCAATAATATACATAGGAGTTTTGTTTCTTCTTATCTTATTATGTACAATAGCCCTAAATGTTTACAGGCGTCATAAAAATCAAGAATTAATTGAAACTGTAACTTCATTAAGTAGGGGTACAAACTCTGAGCTTAGTTTAATTCTTAAGCTCTTAAAAAGCGGTGTAAATTCTAAAACAATATTTCACGATTTAATTATAAAAAAGGAAAATGGTAAGTTTTCACAAGTTGACATAGTGTTGGCTACAACTGAAGGGATTGTTGTAATAGAAGTTAAAGATTACGGCGGTTGGATATTTGGAAATGGTAATCAAACCAATTGGACACAGGTAATGGCTTATGGCAAAAAAAAATACCGTTTTTATAATCCAATAAAACAAGTTAACAGTCATATTTTAAGTTTAAAGAATAATCTAAAGCAGTTTGATAAAATTCCATTTTTTTCAATAATTGTGTTTTATGGAGATTGTGAGTTAAAAGAAATTAATTATGTGCCAGAAAGCACAATGATTGTGAGGCCTCACAGAATATTAGAAGCCCTAAACTCAATAAAGGTCAACAATGAACCAGCCCCATATGAAAATAAACAAGCTGTAGTTGACAACTTAAAACAAACTGTAATAAACGGCGCAAATAAGGATTATCAAAAACAGCATATTGATAATATCAAAAACACTACAGGAAAACACAGGATTCTTAATTAAAGAAATCTAAACCATAGGTATATCCTCCTTCTTCAATTCAACTATTTCTAAACCTCTTAAGTAAGTTAAACTTATATTTATTATTTTTGTTAAATAAAACTAAATTATGAAAAAATTATTATTACCATTATTCTTTGCTCTTTTTGTTATGGGATGTGACGATGACAGTGAAAATTTGCCAGCACCATATTATTCAATAGAAGGTAAATGGCTTATCGAAGGAATGATACCAGAAGGAAATACTATGTATCTCTATCAAGATGGGTTACGTTACACTTATTACTGTGTTGAAGGCGATTGTAATTCATTATATAACTCTTATGAAGCAAATGATGGAAATCATATTCCGAACCCTCTTAATTATACATATGAAAATGATATCCTGACGGTTGATTTAAATTTTGGTAATGAATTAGTTACTCCAATTACATTTGAATGTGATGGTGGAGAGGCATATTTTGAAACATCTGGATACAGTTTGTTTAGATTAAATTCTGACTGTAACTAAACCATAGGCATATCCTCCTCTTTCAGTTCAGCTATTTCAAGTCCTCTTAAATAGGTTAAACTTACATTTATAGATGAATGCCCCATCGCTTTCTGTAGCTTGGTTATAGAACCTGTTCTTTTAAATATTTCTATAGCCCCAGAGTGCCTAAATGAATACAATGTTTGTCCTTGCTCAAGTGTCTTTGATTGTCTCTTAAAACGACTCCAAAGGGTCTTAAAGTAATCTTGATTTCTACTGCTTCAATAAGCCAGAAACATAACCTTTATTAAACGACTTTTAAAATGTTTAAACATCTTACTATTATACTAGTATTCGACTAATTCTTTTCGGATTAATAAGACTATTGTAATAACTTTATTTTGCTACAAATTTAAGCTAGTTTATGATTACTTTCTTTGTAATTCTATTACCATTAACTAAAAGTTTAACAACATACACTCCGGTTGTTATTCCATCTGTTGGTATCTTTTGAGATGAAATGTTGGTTTCAAGGTTTTGACTTAACAGCTCTTGACCCAAAAGGTTATATAACTTAACATTGGCTTGAGTTACATTGGCTAAGCCTTCAATTGTTATATATTTTTCCGCTTTCGATTTATAAATACTAATATATGACTCTTCAACTTCTTCACTGCCAAGATTAGTATTTCCTAGTCGTAAATAGAATCTCCCCATACCACTTAGCTCACTCTGTGGAGTTAGAGTGAAATCTCCAGCTCTTAAATCTGTAAAAGTTGCCTCTTGAGTATCTTCTAAATATACCTCAGTTTCTTCAGGAATAGTAGCGGCTTCCAGACTGATTCTAAAAGTTACTCCATCATCTTTGTTAACCACTAAAGGTATTGTTGTGTCTTCAAAGCTATTGGTCCCCATTGCATTAATACCCATTGCTATTCCTTGATCCTCCTCAACTAACCTTGAGGCTATAGCCGTTGACTGGTTAAGCGCTCCTGCATCATATCCAACATCTAGACCTGGAATTAAATCAACATCAAAATAAAATTTAGTGTCTGCTATAAAATTTTCATCTTCATAAAGTTTTAAATAAAACTCGCTATTAGTATTGGATAAACGTCCAGCTATAAAGTCGTCGTCTCCAGTCGTAGTTTTCATATCTTCTGTAAAACTTAAGTCAGCTGCAGTTGAACTAGCCGCAGCAATAAAGAATCCCTGTCCAGGCGCAATATATGTAGCTCCGCTTGTATTATTGTAAATCGTATATCCAGAGCCATCAGCATTATAGCCATACAGTGCTGAGTAGTTACTGTCAATAACTCCAGAATTTATACTCAGAAAATTATTTGTCGGATGAGTATTGGTATTAGCATTGAGATAAGATGGATATGGATTAGCCACCAGATTCCAACGGCTTCCACTGCTATTAACATTATTAATGATTGACTGTGTCTGATTTGAAGTGGCGATGGTCCCGGTAAAGGTCATAGTAGCTCCACTAGTGGTGGCCATTTGATATCCTTTACCAATATCAAAATTACCTGCAGCACCAACTGTAGATGTCGTGTAGTTTGTCCAAGTGTCGTTAGCATTTTCATATACTCCAACCGCGTAGGCAGAACCATTTTGTGCAAGAGTTGCTGTGCCAGTTGTATTTGTAGTAACAAAAAAGTTAATAGAAAGCCCATCAACCGGCGAACCGATTAAATCCCATTCGTCTGTACCAACTGTATTTACATATCTATTGTAAGTAATATCGCCAGAAGATGTGCCACCAACTATAATCGATGCAAACTCATCTGCATCAGAATTCAAGGTCACTGTACCATTGTTTGTGAAATTGTTAGCAACTGTCAGTGAGGAAGAGGAATTTCTCAAAATGGTTAAAAACCCTCCAGAGTTAATTGTAATATCATTTATGTTACCATCTTGATTAACAACAAAAATATTTTCATTGTTTAATATCGTTAAATTGTCTGAGCTTCCTAAAGAAGTATCCCAAATTTCAGCTGATTTTATTTTGGGACTTCCGCCATTTATAAAACTTGCTTGCCAGGCCGAGGCAGAACTGGTGTAATAATTGTTGACCGTGGGACCTTTAATTTCATAAGTTCTTCCACTACCGTCTGTAATTGTGTGAGTATCATCATCATAGTATACAATATTTACGTTATCAAAATTATTTGGTCTTAGTACTATAAATCCACCATCATTCCCTAAGTTGTCTGTGTCGTTTGTATCCTTAACATCAGCATTTGATGGAGACCCAGATAAACTATTAAAATCTGGGGTAAAAGGATTATCGTTATTAAAAACACCATCACCATTGCTACCCAAAGCAATAGTTAAATATTCACCAGCAGCAATTGTTGTTGAGCTAGGAAATGTAAATGTTTCTCCAGAATATTCAGAAGAACCTACGGTATTCGTCCCAATTGTCCAGTTCGAAATATCAACATCGGCTGCTGATCCAGAAATCTCTTCACTTGCATTATAAATTTCAATCCATTCATCATCAGTGCCAGATGAATTATACATAATTTCTGCAATTATAATATCGTACAGAGAAGTCCATCCAGAAGGGGTGGGAGCACTACCACTCGCATCAACTAATCTGAATTTAAATTTAGTATTTATTGCATTAAATCCTGCCATCCCATATACATACCACTCACTATAACCTAAGTGTGGTGTGTCTAATGTTATTGAATGAATCACACCACCGTTTATGAAAAAACCATTACCATCTGCATTCAAATACGGGACTGCTCCTCCTGCAACACCGTTTAACGTTTCTTGAATCGAAGTAGGAACGGTCATATCTGACCCTTTAGGGAATACTACTATTAATTGCCCAGATCCACTAGAATTTATAGGATTTAATGCATCTAATACACCATCTAAATCTGAACCGGATCCACTAGTCAGTAAAGTCATTGCACCATTATCTAAGCCCGCTATACCTACATCGATAGAAGCATTTCCTAATTCTCCAGTCTTGAATTTATAATAAGGGGAAACTGTGCTTGCTGTATAAGAAGTAACTGCCGGCGGCGTATCACTGTTTACTGTAGCTGCTCCCATTACGGCTAAGTAAGCACCTGAAAGACCAGCATCACTAGCATAATTAGATGTTTTATAGACATATACTTGTCCGTTTTGAGCATTAACTTGTAGTATAGTTGAAACAAACACCAGTGTTAATAGTAATTTTTTCATAAGTTTATTTTTAATAATGTGTTTTTTATTACCACCCACCTGGGTCCGAAGGCCCAGATGTAGCTTGTGCCTTTTTAGGGTTTAGAATCATAAATGTTCCCATCGCTGTTAGTGCAGCATACTTTCCCATTTTCTTTATAGCATCTTTTCTAGTAATATCATTTGTTCCGTTAGGTGATTTTTCTAGATCTTTCATAAAATTTAAATTAGGTCGCTAATATAAGAATTTTTTAAAACTATAATTTTAAGTAATTAATCCTTTCAAAGTATGGAAACCCTTCAAAGA
>CAJXUO010000114.1 GCA_913061425.1 uncultured Lutibacter sp. | reverse complement strand
ATTCTATACAGAATACTAATTACTTTATATCCAAAATAACCTATAAGAATGTATAGTATATAAATCATTAACCAAATTTTTGCAAAACCTCATCAAATGCATCAAATACCTCTTGAGAAGAGTTAGATGTCACCATTTTCATTCTATATTCTTTAAAATGTGGAATCCCTTTGAAATACGTTGCATAATGACGTCTTGTCTCAAGAACACCTTGCATCTCACTTTCTTTCCAATCTATTTCCATTTGAAGATGTCTCTTAGCCGTTTCAACTCTCTGTGCAACCGTAATTTCTGGTAAATGCTCACCAGTTTCAAAAAAATGTTTTACTTGTTTAAAAAACCATGGATTACCAATACTTGCTCTTCCTATCATTGCACCATCTAATCCATAAACATCTCTCATTTCCAGTGCTTTTTCTGGCGTGTCTACATCTCCGTTTCCAAAAACAGGAATATGCATTCTTGGATTGTTTTTAACGGCAGCAATTGGTCTCCAATCAGCATCTCCTTTATACATTTGAGCACGTGTTCTACCATGAATAGAAATAGCCGCACATCCTACATCTTGTAACCTTTCTGCAACTTCAACAATTTTTATAGAATCATGGTCCCAACCTAAACGCGTTTTAACTGTAACTGGCAAATTTGTTCTTTTCACCATTTCAGCCGTCAGCTTTTCCATTAAGCAAATATCCTTCAAAATTCCTGCTCCTGCTCCTTTAGAAACAACTTTTTTGACAGGGCATCCAAAATTAATATCTATTATATCTGGCTTAGATTTCTCTACAATATCTATCGTTTGAAGCATACTCTCTAGATTTGCTCCGAAAATTTGTATTCCTACAGGACGTTCCTTTTCGTAAATATCTAGTTTCTTAATACTCTTTGCAGCATCTCGAATAAGTCCTTCCGATGAAATAAACTCAGTATACACAACATCTGCTCCTTGCTCTTTACATAAGGCTCTAAATGGCGGGTCACTAACATCTTCCATTGGCGCAAGTAGCAATGGAAAATCCGGCAATTCTATGTTTCCTATTTTAATCAATTATTATTGTTTTTTTTGCAAAAATAAGGATTTATTATTTCGCTATAAATAAATTAATACATTAACTATTCTTGATGTAGAAATACTGTGTGTTTCGTTAAAATGTCACCTTAACTTCAACAATTTTTCCGTCTCTCAAAACTTCAACAGTAGTTGAATTTCCTTTTTCAAATTTTGACAATCCTATCATGTAACTCATCATATCTACAATCTCAATAGTTCCCATTTTTACGACTACATCACCTTTTATAATTCCTGCTTTTTCTGCAGATTTTCCGTCAGAAACTCCATCAATACGCATTCCTTTACCTTCAAAAAGATAGTCTGGAATGACCCCTAATGTAACTTTGAATCTTGGTGCTGATTCAGATTCGTTTATAGTCTTTTTAAATACCAATTTTCCATTATTATCTAAATCAGAAACAATAGAGAAAATATAATCTGAAATTTGATACATCCCTTCATAATTCAATAATTCTTGATCATCAGATGGCTTGTGATAATCTTCATGCTGACCTGTAAAAAAATGTAGTACAGGAATATCATTTAAATAAAAAGAAGTGTGATCTGATGGCCCAACTCCTGACTCTTTTTCTACTAAATTAAAATCATCATTTAATGAACTTATGGTTTGTCTCCAAATAGGTGAAGTCCCTGTTCCATAAACGGCAAGCGTGCTGTCTTTTAATCTACCAACCATATCCATATTAATCATATAGTTGATTTTCTTAGTATCTACAGTTGCATTTTTCACAAAATAATTTGAACCTAAAAGTCCCATTTCTTCTCCCGAAAATGCCATGAAAAGATAATTATTATTTGTGTTTTCTTTTTTTAATTTAGTTGCTAAATTCAGCATCACCGCTACTCCACTTGCGTTATCATCTGCGCCATTATGAATTGCTTTTTCTCCTCTATATAATGAGCCTTCATTTCCATAACCTAAATGATCATAATGAGCACCAATTACAACCGTGTTTTCGGCTTTATTATCTATAAACCCTAAAACATTTCTTCCAGTTATTGACCCATCTTCTTTTTGATTTATAAATTTAACTTCAGAATGTGGACCTGTTTTTGGCTTAAAATTAAACTCTTGAAAATAGCCTTCATCTCCTTTTGGCGCGATTCCTAATTTTTTAAATCGGTTCGCTATATATTCTGAGGCTAAACGCTCTCCTGCTGTTCCTGTTCCTCTTCCCTCTAATTTATCATCAGCTAAAAAAGCAACATCTTCTTGAATTTTCGAGTCCTGTTTTTCTATGTTACAAGAAATTAATGCTAAAAAAAATATCAATATAAAATATTGTTTCATAAGTATTTCGGTTTAATTTTGTACAAAATTAGTTAATAATAAACTTAAGAAATAATCAAAAACAAAATTATTTTTCAATATCTATAAATCTTAGAAATTAACAGGAAATGAAGCGCATACTTATAGTGTCTTTTGCATTAGTTTTAATATCATGCAAAAAAACAGCAGAAAAAGAAATCACTAACGAAACTACTCAAAAAAACTCTTTAATTTTAAAAGGCGAAAAGCATTTCAAATCACTAAAACAATTAACTTTTGGTGGAGATAATGCAGAAGCATATTGGAGTTTTGACGATACTAAAATCATATTTCAATCAAACAATAAAAAATGGGGTGTTGAGTGTGATCAAATGTTTTTAATGAATGTTGGCGAAACGTTTGAAGATAAAATTCCACCAATGCTAAGTAGTGGAAAAGGTAGAACAACTTGCGCGTATTTTTTGCAAGACAATAAACACATTATCTACTCATCTACTCATCTTGGTGATGACAAGTGCCCTGAAACTCCTATGAAAGTTAATGGAAAATATATATGGCCAATTTATGATTCGTACGATATTTTCGTAGCAGATTTAGAAGGGACTATTGTGAATCAATTAACCACTGAAAAAGGATATGATGCAGAACCTACAGTTTCTCCAAAAGGAGACAAAATAGTTTTTACATCTACAAGAAGTGGAGATATTGAGTTGTATACGATGAATATTGATGGTACAGATGTAACGCAAATTACACATGAGTTAGGATATGATGGTGGCGCATTTTTCTCGCCAGATGGAACTAAATTAATTTTCCGTTCTTCTAGACCAAAAACTGAAGAAGAAATTAAAGAATATAAAGATTTATTGGCTCAAGGACTTGTTCAGCCAACAGAAATGGAGTTATATATTTGTAATGCCGATGGTTCTGAATTACGTCAATTAACAAAAATGGGGAATGCAAATTGGAGCCCGTTCTTTCATCCTTCTGGAAAAAAAATTATCTTTTCATCTAATTTTGAAAGCCCTAGAGGATTTCCATTTGATTTATATATGATTGATATTGATGGGAAAAACCTTGAACGTATTACGTATGGAAAATCATTCAACGCTTTTCCTGTATTTTCTAATGATGGAAAAAAATTGATTTTCTCATCAAACAGAAATAATGGAGGCGGAAAAGACACCAATTTATTTATTGCTGAGTGGCAAGACTAATAACCTTACTGTTTTATACTTTTTTTAAGGCTAATAAATATATTCTGATTGATTTAATTATTAAGTATAAATTTAAAACAGAAAACCTATATATTTGCACTTTTGACAGAACGAATATTTTAGAATGAAGCACATTAGAAATTTTTGCATAATTGCACATATTGACCACGGTAAGAGTACACTAGCAGATAGATTACTTGAATTTACTGGCTCTGTTACTGACAGAGAAAAAAA
Source organism: uncultured Lutibacter sp. (assembly GCA_913061425.1). Classification (GTDB taxonomy): domain Bacteria; phylum Bacteroidota; class Bacteroidia; order Flavobacteriales; family Flavobacteriaceae; genus Urechidicola. Next base: position 1,912 of record CAJXUO010000114.1, on the reverse strand, counting down.
AGATCAATTGTTGGACACTATGGACTTGGAACGTGAACGTGGAATTACCATAAAATCACATGCCATCCAAATGGAATATACTTATGAAGGTCAAGAATATATCTTGAATTTGATAGATACTCCTGGACACGTAGATTTTTCTTACGAGGTTTCTCGTTCAATCGCAGCATGTGAAGGTGCATTGTTAATTGTTGATGCTGCTCAAAGTATTCAAGCACAAACAATTTCCAATTTATACTTAGCCTTAGAAAATGATCTTGAGATTATTCCTATTCTAAATAAAATTGATTTACCAAGTGCCAATCCTGAAGAAGTAACTGATGATATCGTGGATCTTTTAGGGTGTGAACCTGAAGAAGTGATTCACGCAAGTGGAAAAACAGGTTTTGGAGTTGAAAATATTTTAAAAGCAGTCATCGAACGTATTTCTGCACCAAAAGGAAATGTAGACGCTCCATTACAAGCCTTAATTTTTGACTCTGTTTACAATACTTTTCGAGGAATTGAAACCTATTTCAGGGTTTTTAATGGCGAAATTAAAAAAGGACAAAAAATTAAATTTGTTGCAACAGGACAAGAATATTTTGCTGATGAAGTTGGTACTTTAAAACTAGAACAAGTAGTAAGAAAATCTGTAAAAGCAGGAGATGTAGGCTACTTAATTACAGGAATTAAAACTGCCAAAGAAGTAAAAGTTGGAGATACAATTACAGATGCTTTAAACCCTACGACAAATATTGTAGAAGGATTTGAAGATGTAAAACCAATGGTGTTTGCAGGTATTTATCCAGTTGACACAGAAGATTATGAAGAGTTGCGTAACTCAATGGAAAAACTTCAATTGAATGATGCTTCTTTAGTTTTTCAACCTGAAAGTTCCGCTGCATTAGGATTTGGTTTTCGATGTGGATTCCTTGGAATGCTACATATGGAAATCATCCAAGAACGATTAGAACGTGAATTTAACATGACTGTTATTACTACAGTTCCAAATGTTTCTTATCACGCGTATACCCATAAAAATCCTGACGATGCATTTATCTTAAATAATCCGTCAGATTTACCTGATCCATCAACAATCAATAGAATTGAAGAACCATATATCAAGGCAACTATTATTACAAAATCTGATTTCGTAGGAAATGTAATGTCTTTATGTATTGAAAAACGTGGAATGATTACCAATCAAACCTACTTAACTACCAATCGTGTAGAATTGACTTTTGACATGCCATTGGCAGAAATTGTTTTTGATTTTTATGACAGATTAAAAACTGTTTCAAAAGGATATGCATCATTTGATTACTCTCCAATAGGAATGAGAGAATCAAAATTAGTAAGATTAGACATACTTCTTAATAGTCAATCTGTAGATGCGCTTTCTGCATTAATACATGCTGATAACGCACAAAATATTGGTAAAAAAATGTGTGAGAAATTAAAAGAATTAATTCCAAGACAGCAATTTGATATCCCTATTCAAGCAGCGGTTGGTGCAAAAATTATTTCTCGTGAAACTATAAAAGCGCTTCGTAAAGATGTTACTGCTAAATGTTATGGTGGAGATATTTCTCGTAAAAGAAAACTTCTTGAAAAGCAAAAGAAAGGTAAAAAACGCATGAGACAAGTAGGAAATGTAGAAATTCCTCAACAAGCATTCATGGCCGTTTTAAAACTAAATGATTAATTAGACTTCCCTAAAAATTTCATAAAAAACAAAGCATAAAAAAAACCCACTTAATTTCTTAAGTGGGAAAATTGCTATGAAAAAGAAGTAGGTTTTAACACCTACAGGTACAAATATACGATGTTCTTTTTAATAAAACAACTACTAATTAACTTAAATAGCGTTTAATTTACACACTGTCTCTTATACACATCTGACGCTGCCGACGAATAGAGAGGTGTAGAT
>CAJXUO010000113.1 GCA_913061425.1 uncultured Lutibacter sp. | reverse complement strand
TATGAATTAGTTGCTAAAATGTCTAAAGATAAAATGACACTAGCATCTTCAATGCATAACATTGGGAATGCTCATTTTCAAGAGAAAGAGTATCAAAAAGCTATTGATTCGTATAAGAATTCTTTAAGAGCCAACCCTAAAGATGATGAAACAAGATACAATTTGGCTTTGGCTCAAAAAATGTTAAAAGATCAGCAAGAAAACCAAGACGACAAGAAGGACGACAAAGACAATAAGGATAATAAAGACGACAAGGAAAATAAGGACAAGGATAAAAAGGATGATGAGAAAGAGGGTGATGATAAGAAAGATGAAGAGGAAAATAAGGACGATAAAAAAGATCAGGATAAGAAAGATGATCCTGAAAAAGATAAAAAAGACGATAAGAAAGAACAGAAGCCTCAACCAGGAAAATTGTCTCCTGAGCAAATAAAGCAATTGCTAGAAGCAATGAATAATGAAGAGAAGAAAACTCAAGAGAAAATGAATGCTAAGAAAGAAAGAGGTAAGAAAGTAAAACAAGAAAAAGATTGGTAAATTTGAAGAATGGGTTTTAAAAAAGTTTCCATATTGTTTTTCGCCCTTTTTTCAATGGCGACAGTTCTTGCTCAAGAAGTAGAATTAAAAACTACTGTGAGCAAAAATAAGTTGGGAGTTAACCAACGCTTGCGAATTGAGTTTGTGGTAAATAAACAAGGCGCAGATAACTTTGCTGCTCCAAATTTTAAAAATTTTAAAGTTGTTGGAGGACCAAGTTCTTCCATAAATCAATCTTGGGTAAATGGAAAGGCATCTTATTCACAAGCATATATTTATATTATTAAACCTAAAAGAGTTGGAACATTTACAATTCCATCTGCTACTATTGAATACAAAGGAAAAAAAGTAGCCTCTAACACAGTAAAAGTAATTGTTGTAAGTGCTTCAGAAGTTCCAGAAAATCCAAATGATCCATCATATATAGCGAGCCAGAATGTTCATTTAACTATAGAAATTTCTAAAACAAGCCCTTATGTTGGTGAAGGAATTTACGTGGTTTATAAACTATATTTTAGTGAAAAAGTTGGATTGAGTGATTGGAGAATGAATGAAACTCCGCAATACAATGGATTTTGGAATCAAGACATTGAAGTGCCGAAAATAGAAGCCAAAAACGTAGAATATCAAGGGAAGAAATATCGTTCTATAATTTTAAAGAAAGCATTATTAATCCCTCAAAAATCAGGAAAGCTATCTATAGATCCAATTGATATGGACATTACGGTGAATGTACCAACAGGACGAGGAGATTTTTTCGGAAATGCAATTACACGGAGAGTAAATTATTCTACAGCATCTTCAAAAAGAAATGTGAATGTACAAGACCTTCCAATTGATGGAAAACCTGAAAGTTTTACAGGAGCAGTTGGAGAATATGACTTTAGTATTTCTGCTTCAAAAGATGTTTTAAGAGCGAATGAAACAACTCAAATAGAGGTTCAAGTAAACGGGAAGGGAAATATTAAATTATTCGAAATTCCGAAGATAATTACACCGAATGAATTAGAGGTGTATACGCCAGAACGAAAAGAAAAAGTTCGTACGAATTCAAAAGGGTTGTTAGGTAAAATTTCTGATTCTTATACCGTTGTTCCTGAATATAAAGGAAAGTATAAGATTCCAGAAGTTGAGTTTTCTTATTTTGATCCAAATCAAGAAAAGTATATCACTATAACTTCAGAACCTTTGATTATTGATGTAATACAAGGGAAATCTTTACCAACTCAAAATCAAACAGACGCTTCTTTAAAACAAACGGTTGTAGCTGCTAATAACTTTAGATATATTCAGCATAAAACGACTTTTGAGCCAATAGTAAAGCAAGATTTTTTTAAATCTAATTTGTTTTATTTACTGTTGTTATTACCCTTTTTAGCCATTCCAATTGGTATTTTTATTGGGAATAAAAAGGCTGAAAGAGATAGAGACATCACAGGAAATAGATTGAGAAAGGCTGACAAACTAGCACGTAAATATTTATCGCAAGCAAAGAAAGAATTAGGCAAAAAGGAAGCCTTTTATATTGCTTTAGAAAAAGCATTACATAATTTCTTAAAAGCACGATTGAATATTGAGACGACCGATATCAGTAAAGAAAGAATTACCGAAATTTTAGAGCAAAGAAAAGTTGATGAAACAACTATAAATGAGTTTGTTGAGGTGCTTAACGATTGTGATTTTGCAAGGTTTACACCAACAACCAATGTAATGATGCGTAAAGAGTTTGACAAGGCTAAAATAGTCATTACTAAAATTGATAAACAAGTATAAATGAAAAAATTTGTAATTATAGTATGCGTCTTTTTTACTTCGTTTGGATTTAGTCAAGCGGCAGACGAACTGTTTTTTCAAGCCAATAATTTATATAAAAACGGAAGCTATACGGAAGCTGTAGAGTTGTATAAAAAGGTGGAAAATTTAGGATTGCAGTCAGACGATTTATATTACAATTTAGGAAACAGTTATTATAAATTAAACAAGGTTGCACCTTCAATTTATTATTACGAAAAAGCATTAAAATTAAACCCAATCAATGAAGACGCAAAAACAAATTTGGCTTTTGCGAAACGCATGAAGATTGATGCTATTAAAGTATTACCAAAAACTATTTTTCAAAAATTCGCAGAAAAATTCATTTACAAACTTCACTACAACACATGGGCTTGGATAGCAGTTCTTTTATCATTTTTGGGTGCCGTTTTATTTTTACTCTATCACTTTTCATATTCTAGAAGAAAGAAACTACTACACTTCAATACGAGTGTTCTAAGCGCCTTATTATTAATTTTCAGTGTTGTATTTGCCTACAAAGCATATAGTCATGAAATGAACACCAAACCTGCAATTATATTCAAGCAAACTACTGAAATTAAAAATGCACCGACTTTAAATAGCGATACCGTTTTTGAATTGCACGAAGGCACAAAAGTATTGGTCTTAGATGCTATAGATGATTGGAAAAAGATAAAACTAGCAGACGGTAAAATTGGCTGGATTTTGACTGATGATTTGAGAGAAATTTAAGAATTCTTCTGAAAATAAGTAGCACTAAAATTTTCTGCTCTTCCACTAGTTCTCACAAAAGCATAAGAAAATAATTTTTTTCCATCAATAGAATTTGATGCTATCAATTCTTCTCGTTGTTTTTGGTTTAGTGAGCTGCGTTCAGAAACTCCAGCATATTTTTTAAAAGGACTTTCTACATCAAACAATTCTATGTTCATCAATGAAGCAATAATTTTGAAATAGGCAATTGCCGAGGTTTTTAAGAGGTCGTCATCAGTTGTAATTTCATAAATTCCTCCATCAGAAGTGTCACAATGATATGGGTCTTTCTTTACGATATTTCCAATTCTATTTTTTAATTCTGACGCCTTTTTAGGAGTTGTATTTTCTAAATAGTTTCTAAATTTTTGAATAGTTTGTCCGTCATTAGACAACTCTTTTAACCAGTTCCACCAATCAGCAGCATTTTCTTGATACTTGCTATTTACAGTTGTCTTCATAGTATCATCTGCACGTAAAATAAAATCGATACAGCATAATTTATGAGGATTTGTTTCAGAAAGTATTGGATCAATTTCAACATTCATTTTTTCAAGAAGTGCAATAATAAAATGCACCGTTCCAAAAGGGTATTTGGTTTTATACGAACTGTTTGGTAAGTGAAATCGTGGATTTAATAAGTTCGGGTTTACTTTATTAGAATTTTGTTTTAATAGATCATGATGCTTCTCATTTACAGAAATAATATGTTGGTCAATAGTTATCGTTTCAGGATTGGCAATAAAGATATCGACAAAACACAATTCAGAAAAATCATCATACAAACGTTCATTTAGCCAAACGTTTTCGGCACTATTGGTAAACCCAACAATAGAGCAGTTCAGGTGTTTTTTAAGTAGTAAACCACTTGTAATTCCATCTAAATCAGAATTGATTACAATAGGTTTGTTTCGAAATTTTTCTAGCATTTTTTGGCATTCAAACTAACAATTTAAGAAAATTCTTTTAAAACGATTTCAAATATCTTTTGAATAACAGTCACGTTCACTGAATTTCCAAGTTGTTTCATCGCTACAGTATTAGAATCGGAAAGTTGATATTCTTCAGGAAATGATTGAAGACGTTTAGATTCGTTTATAGTAATTCTACGTTTATATTTCCCGACTATTTGCTGATGGTTCATTGCAACAAGAGTAGAGAACTTATCTGGACGTTTTACTCTAACTCCAGAAGGTCTAAATTGGATCAAACAATCAAAAATACTTTCGTAATCTTTTCCTGCTTGCCATTCCATTTTTCGTTGTGTATTCGTACACCATTCAAGACTGTCATATTTTGCAAGCCAACGATCAATAAATTTTTGATTACGAGTATATAAATCTATATTTTTCTGAATAAATTTTGCTTTCCATAGCGGAAACTCATCTAATAAACCTTGATGCTTAAAATATTCCATCCAAATAGGAAAACCAATAATTTTTAAATCTACACCTTTATAAAATTCATCCCACATTTTTAAAATTTTGAGTTCGTGAGGTGTAATTTTACTTTTAATAGAAGCGTCTAAAATGGTATCAATTGAAGCAACAGTTTTGGTGTATTGTTTTTCAATTTCGATTTTAATATTTTTGATTTTATCAGCGTTGTTTTTAGCAATATCTTTTCGAACACAAGGAATATAAACTCTAGGTCTTAAGATTGGAATTCCAAATTTATCAGGAGAAATAATCAACGGTTCGTTTGGAAGGTAATATCCTAATTCGTCAAGATTTTTAATAATCGTCAAATAGGTGTTTCCACTATCATGAGAAACCATATTGGCGACATTTTCTAAAAACAAATATTTAGGTTGATGCTTTTCAATAATTTCACATAAATCAAAAAAGAGCGTTCCTCTTGTATCTTCAAAACCGTTTCTAAATCCGCCTTTTGAAAAAGGTTGACACGGAAAACCAGCACATAAAACATCAAATCCTCCAGGAATTGCATTTTTTGTTTCAGGCTTTGTAATATCTCCATAAGGAAGTACTCCAAAGTTGTTTTCATACGTTTTTTGAGCCTTTGTATCCCATTCTGATGTAAATACACACTTTCCTCCTAGGTTTTGAAGCGCAATGTGAAAACCGCCAATTCCAGCAAACAAATCAATGAAAGTAAAGGTGTGATTATCTGGTGAAGGAAAAGGAATGTTTTTTTTATCGGCCATAAAATGCATCATCAACAATGATTTTGCTAAAGTAATTTATTTTTAAGAAAGTCTTACTATTTTTGTACCATGAGTATTTTTGATTTATTAGATTTTATTGGGACTTCAGTTTTTGCTATTTCTGGTGCTTTAGCAGCAATGAGAAGAAAATTCGACTCGTTTGGAGTTTTGATTTTAGCGGCAGTTACAGCCATTGGTGGAGGTAGTTTACGTGATGTTTTAACAGGAAATACTCCTGTTGGTTGGATGGTACATTGGGAATATTTAATTATCATTATTTGCTCTACACTTATTGCAATTCTATTCAGAAAAAGATTAGCCTATTTTAGAAAAACCATGTTTTTGTTTGATGCTATTGGTTTAGGAATCTTTACAATTGTAGGTTTTGAAACAGGGATGGCAGCAAATTTACACCCAATTATATGTGTTATGCTAGGAACATTAAGCGCCTCTTTTGGAGGTGTTTTAAG
>CAJXUO010000112.1 GCA_913061425.1 uncultured Lutibacter sp. | reverse complement strand
AAACATAATCTTAAATTTAAGGTTTAATTATAATTTTACGGTTACTATTCCTGAATCAATTGGAAAGACTTGTCCAGATATAGCCGTAGATTTTTCTGAAAGAAGATATTCTGCTAAATGGGCTACTTCTTCTGGTTCAAGAAAGTTCTTATAAGGATGTCTGTCTTTAATACTTTCAATCATTTTATCATTGCGTAATAATTTTTCAGCCAATGTTGTGTTGGTCACTGTAGGAGCAATTGCATTGAAACGAATTTTAGTTGCATACTCAGCAGCCAATGACATTGTCAATCCTTCTACAGCAGATTTGCTTGCAGCAATGCTTGCATGGTAAGGCATTCCCATTTTAGAAGCCACGGTGCTGAATAAAACTACTGATGCTGATTCACTAGCGATTAAGTTTTTTAAATAAAACTGAATAACTTTTACAGCGCTCAGTACATTAATTTTAAAGTCTTGTTCGAAATCATCCAACTTCAATCTAGAAAAAGGTTTTAAATTAATACTTCCAGGACAATAGACAATGCCATCAATAGTGTCTAGTATCGGTAACTCATCTTCGATCACATCTAAACTATAATTGATTAAATTTTGGTGAATTAGTTCAGGTTCAGTTCTACTAATATTGATGATTTTATGATTATCAACTAATATTTTTAAAAGTGCATTTCCAATACCTTTACTTCCGCCAATTATTAAAATAGTTTTCATCTTTTACTTATTTTATTATTATTTATATTAGTCTGTCTGCTGCATTTAAACCTTCCTTTTTCAAATCCTCTTTTACTTTGATGTTTTGTTGCTCTTCCTTGCACTCGAGCCCTCCATAATCTAAAACTTGAAGGTTTTAACTCTCTCCGCATCAGTTCAATAACTTGTTGTTCTTTTAATCCAAATTGAAATTTTATGGAGTCAAATGTCGTTCGGTCTTCCCAAGCCATTTCAATAATTCTATCTAATTCTATTAGTGTCATATTATTTTTTTACTAATGAATTAATCATACCTTTAAATACAAAACTATGGAATGGTAATACAGAATACCAGTAAATTCTTCCCCATAATCCTTTAGGTCTAAAAACGGCTCTTTGATATAATTTGTCTTTTACAATTTTAAATTCTAGCCATGCTTCTCCAGGTAATTTCATTTCAGCATATAAAAGCAATCGCTTTTGTTTTTTATCAGCAAGTAATACTCTCCAGAAATCTAATGGATCTCCAGGTTCTAGATAGGTGTCGTGAGTTCTTCCTCTCCGTAAGCCTACGCCTCCAAATAATTTATCTGCATAGCCTCGAATCCTCCATAACCAGTTAAAACTATACCAGCCATTTTTCCCACCAATAGCCCAAATTTTATCAATAGTAAATTGTTCATCTTCTATTTTCCTAAACCGAACATCTTTATAACACCCAAATTGTGGTAACTGAATATGATCTCCAAGTTGATCATCAAAAACTCCACTACTTATGGCGTCTTTCCAACTAGAAACAACATCGTTTTGCTCTATTTTCTGAAATGCTAGATTTACAGCATCTACATATGATATTGGTGTTACATCTAGTAATTGGTTGATATTACTAGGCTTTGCAATAACTTCAACCTTCATACTGTCCACAAGTGCTTGTGCTAGACTAAAAGAAGTTGAGGTTACAAAATACAGCCAATAAGAGGATAGTTTAGGTGTTAAAACTGGTAGCGTAAAAATATATCTTTTTAGTTTTCGGACCTTACCAAACTGCAAAATCATTTCTTTATAAGTCAGTATTTCTGGTCCACATATATCAAATGATTTATTATACAACTTTTCATTTCCTACTCCACGTTCTAAAAATGCAAGTACATCTCTGATGGCTATTGGTTGCGTTTTAGTATTTAGCCATTTTGGAGTGACCATTACTGGTAATTTTTCAACAATATCTCTGATTATTTCAAACGAAGCGCTACCACTTCCCACAATAATTCCTGCTCTGAAAGTAGTAAGTGCGTATGCTTGTGATTGTAAGGTTTTTTCTACTTCTAGTCTTGATTCAAGATGCTTGGAAAGGGAATTGTCGTTTACAATACCACTTAAATAAATTACTTGTTTGCAATTTGTTTCTTTAATTAATTTTTTAAAATTTACTGCGCAATTTTTCTCAAGTTCATTAAAATTAGTTGCACTAGTTGACATTGAGTGTATTAAATAATAGGCAGCATCTATATCTTTAGGAAAGACAGTTTTTTTAGGTTGTAAAAAATCGATTTTTAAAAACTCAATATTGTCTTCATATTCAATCTCATCAGGAATACGGCTTAAATCTCTCACGCAGCATATTAATTGATGTCCATTTTTCAATAGTTGTAACACCAATCTTTTTGCTATGTAGCCTGTCGTTCCTGTGATTAAAATTTTCATTTATGAATATTAATTTTTTGTGGTCTTTGATACGTTTGACGAGTTTCTAAAGTAGGTATAGCATATCCATCGAGTCCATTAATAGCAGCCACATTACCTTTCGAAAGATCTACAAATCCATCGTCCTTTAATAAACCATCTTCAATTGTTACCGATTGAATTTCGCCTACAACCATAATAACATCATTGGCCTTGATATAATATTCTTCTACATATTCCATAGCGATTTTTATAGGCGATTGAGCGACAAAAGGCGCTTTAAAACTATTCAAATAATTAGCGTTTAATTCAGTAACGTCAAATTCTGAAATTTCAGAATCGTATTTTGCTGAGGTATGATGTGCATCTTCAATAAAATCATTTGCAATATGATTGATAGTATACACTCCTGTTTCTTTGATGTTTTTATAAGTACCTCTTGGAACCGTTGTAGGACGTAAAATAAAGCCCAATAAAGCTGGACTAGAGCCAAGATGAATTACTGAACTGAACACAGCAACATTTTCTATTCCATCTTTTGAAATTGTGCCTATAAGATTTGCAGACTTATATCCAGACAAACTATTGACCATGTTTATCTTATATAAGTGTTCCAATTCTGATATGTCTTTGTTCGTGAAAAAAGGCATTTAATATTTTTTATAATTGTTGATTTTTACATTTGTTGCTTTTAAATCGTGCATTAAATTATATAGTCCGAAAAATGTTCTGTTGATATAAATAAAATGTTTAGACCCTCTATTTCCGTTCATGTTTTTTAACTCATTACTTTTTGCATATTTCTGCCCAAGTTCTCCAATTTTATCAAAGAATGAATCATCAGAAAAATCAAATTCTTCAGAATGAAATGGTAGCGTGAATAAAGATAGCATTTCGTGAAATAAATCTCTAAAAAACTTTTTTTCTTCTGAACTATCGTATGGTTTTAAAATTTCTAACTCGTATAGTTTTTCTTCAAAAAACTTTGGATCTGAAATATTCTCTTTTTTTGCCAATTCAAAATAGGGGTTGTAAAAATCGTCAGGAACTTCTTTCATACATCCAAAATCAATAACGACCAATTCCGTTTTATCTGTAATTAATAAATTACCTGGATGCGGATCAGCATGAACTTTTCTTAATACATGTATTTGGTACATATAGAAATCCCATAAAGCCTGTCCTATTTTATTAGATTTTTTTTTATCAGTATTATGTTTCGTAAATTCTGATAAATGCAAACCATCCATCCAACTCATTGTTAAAATTCTATCAGATGATAATTCAGGATAATAACTAGGGAATTTTAAATTTGGAATTATAGAACATGCATTTGCAATTTCTTCACTTTGTGCTAATTCTAGAATATAATTGGTTTCTTCATTTAATTTATTTTCTACTTCTATAAAGTATTCATCAGAACCTTCACCTTTTATATTAAACATTTTCATAGCAATAGGTTTTACCATTGCTAAATCGGATGAAATACTTTCTGCAACACCTGGATACTGAATTTTCACAGCCAATTCTTTACCATTTTTAGTAGCTCTATGAACTTGTCCGATACTTGCGCCACTTACAGCATTTAAATCAAATGTGTCAAATAATTCATTTGGGTTTTTTCCAAAGTATTTTTTAAATGTCTTGCTTACTAACGGTGCTGATAAAGGAGGTACTGAAAATTGTGATAAAGAGAATTTTTCTACATATGCTCTAGGTAGGATATTTTTTTCCATACTTAACATCTGTGCAACTTTTAAGGCACTTCCTTTAAGTTTTTTTAATCCATCATAAATATCTTCGGCATTATCTTCATTAAGTTTCGCTTTTGCGGCCTCTTCAGATATAACCATTTTATTACCATAATATTTTAGGTAATTCACTCCAACTTTTGCTCCTGTTTGAACCATTTTCGTAGCACGTTGAATTTTCGAGGTTGGTATTTTGTCTATTGTTTTCATTTATTCATCATCATTTTTTCTTTGAATAGAAACTTTCCAAAATCAATAACACTTTTAATAGGCTGTATGCTCATTAAATCAAAACTTGTGTTTACAGCTTTTTCAATAAATATATCTGTTTTTTCAAATGATGAAGATGTGTCATTTAGCCAAAATTTAAGTGTCATTATTAACTGAATCCAAGCACCTTCTTTTAAGGATTTATCTTGAATTTCTTCAATCTGCTTTTGATTTATTTCAATTTTCTCTATTTCTAAAGTATCTATATATTCCGTGAAAACTTTTTTAAGTTTGCCTAAAGGTTTCATGAATTTTAAGTTAGGCTTGTTTTTTAAAGCAGTATTCACATAACTCCTATTGGCTGTAAGTAATTCAAAAAATGTAAAATAAAAACTTAACAGTTTATTACGAGAATCATAATTGATATAGTCTTCACTTTTTTCTAATAAATCTATAGTTTGATTAAAAAATGACTCAAATATTTTTTGTTCAAGCGCATCAAAATTTCCAAAATACTCATAAAAAGCGCCTTCTTCAAAGTTGTTTGACTTTGCGAAAAGATATACAGATTTTGGCCTTTCATCATGGTTCAAAATATAATCGATGTACATTTTTACTAGGTCAGTGTCTATTAATTTTTTCTTTTTTACCATAATATATTAATTTATTTTGGCGTAAAGGTAGTGAATATATTTTTTTGTTCACCTTTTTTTGTTTAAAAGTTAAACATTTTTGTATATTTGTAATAATTATGATGTTTATTTATTCTAAAGCACAGATTATGAAAAGTATATTATACACGTTTTTATTTATGAGTCAGGTTCAACAACCTTATTTGGTATTCAATTTCAATACTGCTGAAAATATAAATTCGTGGAGAATTGTAAATGATGATGTTATGGGAGGTAAGTCTAAATCAAAAATGTCTTTGAAAGATAATATGGGTGTTTTTGAAGGAGAAGTTTCATTAGAGAATAATGGCGGTTTTGCAATGACTCAATTTGATTGTAAAGTCAGTAATGTTAAAGGTTTTGAAAAGATTGTTTTAGATATAAAAGGAGATGGAAAGGTCTATCAATTTAGAATTAAAGAAAATCAGTATAACATATATTCTTATGTTCAAAGTTTTAAAACTACAGGTAAAGATGAAATTATAGAACTGTATTTAAAGGATTTTGTACCTCAATTTAGAGGTGTAAAATTAAATTCACCAAACTTTGATAAAAATACAATTGAGCAAGTTTCTTTACTTATTGGTGATAAAAGGAATGAAAAATTTAGAATTCAATTAAATAAAATTACCCTTAAATAAAAAAAACTTGATAATCATTTGATTATCAAGTTTTGTCGGGGTGGCAGGATTCGAACCTGCGACCTCCTCGTCCCAAACGAGGCGC